>DASYUT010000127.1 GCA_036000965.1 Actinomycetes bacterium | reverse complement strand
GCACGATCGGCGATCCCGGGACCAGGGACAACAGTCCCGGTCGACGGGGGTCCTCCGGGCCAGCAGCTTCCGCGCTACCGGCCACGCCGGCACGCCATCCAGACAAACCCGCACCATGCCGAGACCCTGTCGGGGTGGCGTTCAGCTCCAGGTTGAACCGGTCCAGTTCGAGGTTGACGCGGGATCGGCCGCGGTGGCGCGGACCGCGTGGTCTTGCGGCAGCGGCCGGGCGGTGGCGTCGACCAGGAACAGCTCCAGCTCGGCACCTAGGGTGACCGGGCCGACCCCGAAGCCGGGCCGCTCAAGCAGCCGGCCAAGCGTCGCCAGGCATTGTTCGAGCCGCTGCTGGAAGCGGGCGTCGTCGAGCTCGTCGAACGCCTCCCGGTCGATGCCCGTTCCCATGACGGAACCTCACAGTGGGCGAGCACAACAGCCCGCCTGCTGACTTGGTTGCTAGCCCCACCAGGTCCATGGTGCGTCCTCGGGCAGCGCGATCCGCCGCCCGGTCAGCACCGTGGGGAGGATCCGGATGTAGCGGGCCTTGGCGCCGGGCGCCCAGGGTATAGCGGCAGCTCACGCAGGCGTGCCAGCTCGGCCGGGTCGGTGACCTCGGTGGCCTCTCCGCGGACCAGGACGCTCCAGCCAGTGCGGGTCGCCTCATCGACCCCGTCGACCTCGAAGGCGACCGGCGCGCCGCGGCCGGCCACATCCAGCTTGGTCCCCTCGCCGGTACGAAACAGCACGGTGTAGTGGTCAACGACGAAGTTGACCGGCAGCGCGATCGGCCCGCGGTCGTCGACCAGCACCACCCGACCCAGGCGCTGGCCGGCCAGCAGCTCAAAGCACGCCTCCCTGGTCAGCTCCTGCAAGCGGACGT
Organism: Actinomycetes bacterium; assembly: GCA_036000965.1. Classification (NCBI taxonomy): domain Bacteria; kingdom Bacillati; phylum Actinomycetota; class Actinomycetes; species Actinomycetes bacterium. Next base: position 1,780 of record DASYUT010000127.1, on the reverse strand, counting down.
CACGCACGGCCCTCACCTTCTTCGCTCGCGCAGCACTGCTGGCTTGCGCGCAAGCAGCACTGCTGGCGGCGGCTCCACCATCCCAACAGAGCCTGGCCTCACCACCCGCGGTCGCGGGAGGGGCGAAGGTCCGTCCCGCTGCGGGCCATCCGTCCCAGGGGCGGCTGCTACGCCCGGTGCAAGCACCCCGTCCCGGGCAGGACGCCGCCGACACGCAGACAACCAGGCAGACGCCGTCATGCGGGCCGCGACGGTTCTACGACGCACAAGGCGTGCCTGGCATCGAACGACGAGCCAGGAGCTGGCGCCCGCAACCTGCCGAATCCATCCAGCGGCGGTGCCGCAGCCGGCGGGCTGCACGCCTGGCCGCTTGGTCAGCTCGCCCAGCGAGCGGCTGGCCGCGCGCGAACGACTAGCGTGTCAGCGGGCCTGGGTGTGGACCTGGTCGGGGTAGGTGGCCAGCATGGTGAGGTAGTTGGCCCGCTCCCACGCCGCCGGGTCACGGACCGAGCGCTGGCTGCGCAGGCCGCGCAGGAGAGCGACCGACTGCATGCCGCGCTCGTCCAGCCAGTCCCGGAGGCCGGCCTCGACGGCGGGCAGGTGCTCGGGCCCGTGGCGCAGCAGCGCCGAGGCCATCATCGCCACGTCCGCCCCCGCCAGCAGCGCCTTGACCGCGTCGGCGGCGGTGTGCACGCCGGTCGAGGCGGCCAGCGACACCGGCAGCTGGCCGGCGAGGATCGCGATCCAGCGCAGCGGCAGGCGCAGCTCCTCGGAGGTCGACAGCACCAGGCGGGGGGTCACCTCCAGGGTCTCAAGGTCCAGGTCGGGCTGGTAGAAGCGGTTGAACAGCACCAGCCCCTGGGCGCCCGCCTCGACCAGCTGGCGGGCCATGTCGGCCATGGCGCTGAAGTAGGGGCTGAGCTTGACCGCCAGCGGGACGCCGATGGTCTGCCGCACCGCCCCGACCAGGTCCAGGTAGCGCCGCTCGACCTCCGAGCCACCCAACCCCGGGCTGGAGGACACGGAGTAGAGGTTGAGCTCCAAGGCGTCGGCGCCGGCGTCCTCGAGCAGGGTGGCGTGCTCGACCCAGGCGCCGGGCGCCAGGCCGTTGAGGCTGGCGATCACCGGCACTGACAGGGTGGCCTTGGCCTTCTCGACCAGCGCCAGGTAGCCGAACGGCCCGGCGTTGTAGTCGTCCAGGGCCAGCGCCGCCGACAGGCTGCCCGCCCCGCGCTCCAGCAGCCGCCCGAGCTGGTGGGCCTCCAGGGTGAGCTGTTCTTCAAACAGTGACGGCAGCACCACCGCGGCCGCACCGGCCGCCTCCAGCCGCCGCAGCCCGTCCAGGCTGCCGGTCAGCGGCGACGAGGAGGCGACCAGCGGGCTGCGCAGCTGCATCCCGAGGTAGCGGGTGTGAAGCTCCACCATGACGGTGTACTCCTTCTGGCGCTGGGGTCATCGGCCGAGCGTGCCGTCCGGCCACCGCCGTGTCCAGGGTCCAAGGACTTCCCGCTGGCATGCCGGTCGGCCCTTTGCCCGCGCGCCTTGGGTCGCGACGATAGGCGCACGGGTCCAGAGAAAGGAGCCCGTGATGGAGCCGGCCGACGTCGGCGACCGCGCCGAGCGAGCCTGGACGGTGACGGTGGACGCCGACTCGCGCCTGGAGCGGGTGGCTGAGGCGCTGTGCACCCTGGCCGACGGCCGGTTCGGCACCCGCGGCGCCCGCGAGGAGGACGGCGCCGGCTCGGTGCCGCTCACCCTGGCCGCCGGCGTCTACCACGAC
>DASYUT010000126.1 GCA_036000965.1 Actinomycetes bacterium | reverse complement strand
GATCCCTCCGCACGGGCGGGCACGCACAGGGTGAGCGCCCGCGGGAGGATCTCAACCACCAGCCGGCGGGTGCTGCCGGCTGGGTCGCCGTCCCGCTCGACCGGCTGGGGCCGGTCGCAGTCGACCTCGACGCGTCGGGCGCGAAACAGCTCCAGCGGCAACCTCGGTGATCCCGATGGTTCAGCCTGCCCTTGCTGCTCGGGGCCGTGTCGTTGGCGCCGCAGTAGCACCTGGGTGGCCAGCCGTAGCCAGTCGACCGGCGTGCGGGTCCCAAGGACCGCGACGTCCAGCACGCCATCGTCGGGCCGGGCGTCAGGCACCACCGTAAGCCCGCCCTGCAGGCGGCCCAGGTTGACGATCAGCAGGCCCTGGCCGACGCGGGTGATGGTCGGCTGGTCATCGAGGCTGATGCGGAACCGGGCTGGGCGCCGGCGAAGCTGGCGCAGGCCGCTCAGCACGTAGGCGAGCGCGCCGATGCGACCCTTCAGCTTTGGGTCAGCGTCGCGGTGCCGGCCAGGCCGGTGACACAGGCCATCACGGTGCCGTCGCCGCCCGCGGCGAGGACCAGGTCCACGCCCTGCTCAACGGCCTGCCGGGTGAGGCCTTGGCCCGCCTCCTGCTTGGTGGTCTCCAGCCACACCACCTCGACCCCGGCCGCGTCCAGCGCCGCCTGCAGGTCGCGCTTGCGCTCGGGCGCGCCGTCGGGGGAGGTGGCCGGGTTGAAGACTACCGCGACCCGGCGCACGGCGGGCTGCGGGGTCACCGCCACCGCCACCAGCATCGGCTCGCGCCAGCGCCGCCAGGCCTGCGCCACGCCAGCCCCACCTCCCACCGGCCGCCCGATGGTGGATCCAGCGGCCCACACGAGCGAGCCATCGCATACCTCCAGGGCACCCAGCGATCACCCAGCGCTGCCGAAGCTATCTCCACAAGGAAAGGGCGAGCAAACCCCCGGCATCCGCCCCACTCGGTTCTCAGCCGGCGTGCTCTGGGCTATCTTCTGCAATCGAACGCAGGCAGAGCAAGGCGGCGGCCCATCCCCTGTTGTCCAGGAGGCAGTCCCGTGCCACCAGCCCCGACCATCCGCAACGCCGCGGTCCTCGGCGGCCTCGGGCTCGCCGCCGTCTACGCCTTCGAAGCGGCCCAGTACCGGCGCACCGCCGCCAAGGGCTACCAGCTGCAAGACCCCCCGACACCCGGCACGGCCGACTTCGCCCGCCTGGTCGAGGCGCTCACCGTCGCCCCCCTGCGCCAGGGCAACCGGGTCACGGTGCTCCGCAACGGCCGCGAGATCTTCCCCGCCATGCTGGAAGCGATCCAGCACGCCAAGCAGACGGTCAACTTCGCCACCTACGTCTACTGGACCGGCTCCATCGCGCCGCAGTTCGCCGAGGCGCTCGCCGAACGCGCCGCCGCCGGTGTCGAGGTCAACGTCCTGCTGGACGCGGTCGGCGCCGCCAAGATGGACCACGGCCTCGTCGAACAGCTCGACCGGGCCGGCGCCACAGTCGCCTGGTTCCGGCCGCCCAAGTGGTACACCCTGCACAAGCTGAACAACCGCACCCACCGCAAGATCCTGGTCGTCGACGGCAACGTCGGCTTCACCGGCGGGGTCGGCATCGCCGAGGAGTGGACCGGCAACTGCGAGGACGCCGAGCACTGGCGCGACACCCACGTGCGCGTCGAGGGGCCGGTCGTGCGCGACCTGCTCAGCGGCTTCGTCGACAACTGGGCCGAGGCGACCGGCTGCATCCTGTCCGGCCGGCAGCACCTCCCAGACGTGCGCGGCTTCGACGACGGCATCCAGGCCCAGGTCACCCGCTCCACCGCGCAGAAGGGCAGCACCGACGCCGAGCAGCTGTTCTACACCGCGATCGCGTGCGCCCGCGAGCGGATCTGGCTGACCACCGCCTACTTCGCGCCACGGCGCGCGTTCGTCGACGCGCTCTGCGACGCGGTCCGCCGCGGCGTCGACGTGCGCGTGCTGACCAACGGCCCCCACACCGACAAAGAGGTCGTCCGCCAGGCCGGGCGGCGCTGCTACGGGCAGCTGCTCGCCTGCGGCGGGCGGATCTTCGAGTACCAGCGCACCATGCTCCATGCCAAGGTCTTGCTCGTGGACTCCCACTGGGTCACGGTCGGGTCGGTCAACTTCGACAACCGCTCGTTCGCGCTCAACGACGAGCTCAACATCTCCTTCCGCGACCCCGGCGTGGTCGCCGAACTCGAAAAGCACTTCCTGGCCGACCTCGAGGACGCCCGCGAGCTGAACCTGGCCGCCTGGCGCGCCCGGCCCCTCGCCATGCGCGCCCGCGAGCTGGCCAGCGCGCTTGTGCGAAGGGAGCTGTAGCCGACCCGGCCCCAGGGCTCGGACCACACCGATGCCACGCCGCGTTACGCGGCGAGTTCTCAGGGTTCGGGGCCAGTCCTAGGCGCCCACCCGGTCGCCTGCGGAGGGTCAGGGGTCGCCGCTGGCTCCTCCCGCTTGCCTTGACCGGGCCGGGGCTACAAGATCAACCCGGGAGCCGGCGCACGTCGGGGAGCAAGATGGCGGACCAGGTCAGGCACGACCCGGGGCGGCGGGCCAGCGGGCGCGGGATGCGCCTGCTCCGCATGGTGGGCCGCCCCGAGCTGGCCGCGCCGGTGGTGCAGCGCAACATCGGGGTGTGGCTGGCGCTGACGCTGATCGTGGTGATCCTCGGCCTGGACATCGTCGGCGGCCGCAAGGCGGAGCTCCTCGGGCTGCTGGTCGGCCCGCCGATCCTGGCCGCCTCGTTCGTCGGCCCCAAGCGCACGGTCGCGGTCGGGGTGGTCGCGCTGGCCGCCGCGGTCGGCTACGGCGGGGCGGTCGGGGTGGACCTGCTGGCCGGCTCGCAGGGGGTGCCCGCGGTCGCGATCGGGGCCGCGACCGTGCTGTCGGGGCTGGTGGCGCGGGTGCGGGTCGAGCGGGAATGGCGGCTGCGCGCGGTCACCCGGGTCGCCGAGGTCGCCCAGCGGGCGCTTTTGGGCGGTGTGCCCCCGGCGCGGGGGAGCCTGCGCCTGGCGGTGCTGTACGCCTCGGCCAGCGCGGAGGCGTCGGTCGGGGGGGACTTCTACGAGGCGCTTGCGACCCCGCACGGGGTGCGGCTGCTGGTCGGGGACGTGCGCGGCAAGGGCCTGGACGCGGTCCGGCTGGCCGGGGTGGTGCTGGGCAGCTTCCGGGACGCGGCCCAGGACCGCCCCGACCTGGCGCAGGTCGCCGCGGCGCTGGACCGCAGCGTCACCCGCGCGGTCGGCCCGGAGGACTTCGTGACCGCGGTGGTGGTCCAGGTCGTGGCCGACGGCAGCGCGATCGTGCTCAACTGCGGCCATCCCGCGCCGCTGCTGGTCCGCGCCGGGGTGGCCACCGAGCTGGAGCCACCCGAGCCGGCGCCGCCGCTGGGGCTGGGCCCGCGCCCGGAGCCGCTGCGGCTGCGGTTGGCGCTGGGCGACCGGATCTTGCTGTACACCGACGGGGCGAGCGAGGCGCGCGCTCGCGGCGGGTTCTTCCCGTTGCAGGCCGCGGCTGCGTTCGCGCTGGTCAGCGCCGACCTGGAAGCGGGGCTGGAGTCGCTGTGGGCCGAGCTGCAACGCCACGTCGCCGGGCAGCTCCACGACGACGTCGCCCTGCTGCTCATCGAACGCAGCAGCTGACGCCGCCCCGCTTCGCCGCGAGCGGACGATGGCCGCCGGCGCTCGGGGCCGAGCTCCCACGGCCGCCAGGCGGCAAGCGAGCGAGCCTCGATGACCGCGGCACCTCGGGTGGCGGTCTTCGCCAACCTCGCCGTCGACCTCGGCGCCCCGCTGGCGCAGGAGGGTCAGCTCCTGCTGAAGCCGTCGCCGTGGGGCCGTCCAGGCCAGCTCCCGGGAGACCTTGGACCCTCGTTCGTCGGATCCTGGTACAGCAGCGCAGCTCAAGGTTGCCGGTCGGCTCGTGCAGGCTCGGGACCAGGCGAAGGCGA
>DASYUT010000125.1 GCA_036000965.1 Actinomycetes bacterium | reverse complement strand
TGGAGTCCAGGCGGAGGTAGGCGGGCTGCACACAGCGCCGGGCCCGGTCCCCGGGCCGGGCCTGCCGGCCAGGAAAGGTCTTCGAGAAGGTGACCCCGCTGCGCTAGCCTAGCGGAGCAGCTTCCGGAACTCGTCGACGGGCATCCCGATCCGCCGCAGAATCCCGGACAGCGTGCCGACAGCAAGCTCGCGGTGGAGCGGCACGGCGACCATCCCGTAGAAGCCCGGACGTGGCGTCGGGTGCTTGAGGATCTGGTGATCGCCCTTCGTTCGCACCGGCCGGAAGCCAGCCCGTTCGAGCGCGGCGACGGTCTGCTTGCCAGAGACGCCGCGGGGCAACCCGCCGGTCACGCCGGAACCGGCACGTCGATCGAGGTGACGAGGGGCGGAGCCAGGGCCGGCGGTGGGCCCTCCTCCTCCAGGTAGACCTCAATGACGTCGCGGAGGTTGGCGAGTGCCTCCTCGACCGTCTCGCCCTGGCTGACTGCCTCGACCTCGAGGCAGCGGGCGACGTACCAGTCGCCCTCGTGGGAGATGACGACGGTGAGGTGCAGCATCGGGGAAGACTCGCTCATGGGGTTCAGCGTACAGCGGATCTGAGCGGGAGTCAGCCGTGTAGCCCGGCCATGTGTTCATTCCAGATCGTGAGTATCTAGGAATACGTGGCTGGCCAGGTGCTCCCAGATACTCAGGGTTCAAGGTAGAGAGGGTGCAGAACTCCACCAGCCATAGCGGCACCAAGGATCACGCTGAGCAAGTGAGCGCCGCTTGCCCCACCGCGTCACCCCCGGGTTGCAAGATGGTTGCAGCCGTCAGGGCCGAAGCGGAAGATGCTCGGCCCATCTGGGCCGCTGAGCTGTGCATTCAATCGTCGGGACGGCCGGATTTGAACCGGCGACCCCCAGTCCCCCAGACTGGTGCGCTAACCAAGCTGCGCCACGTCCCGAATCGCGGATCCGGCGAGCAGACATTCCTGAACCGGAGCGGGCGCCAGGATACCACGGGCCGGTCCGGGCTCGATCGGCCGCGAGCGGCGGCGCTCACCGCTCGCCCGGACGTTCCGTCAGGGCTCGCCGCCCAATGTCCTGGCCAGATCGAGTCCCGCTTGCCTCGGTGTCGGCGCTGGAACGACCAGGTTATCGGCCCGCAGGCCCTTACCGCTCACCCGGGCGTTCCCTCGTCCTGACCCGCCCGATCACCCGCACCGGGGTGCCGTGGAAGCCGAAGGTCCGGCGCAGGTCGTGCTCGAGGAAACGCCGGTAGGAGGGGCTCAGCACACCGGTCGCGAAGAAGACGAACTCCGGCGGTGCGACCCGGGCCTGGGTGACGTAGCGGATCTTGACCGGCTTGCCGCGGGCCGGCGGAGGCGGGGTCCGCTCGGTCACCTGCCCGAGCCACTGGTTCAGGGCGGCGGTCGGCACCCGGCGGTCGCGCTGGGCCAGGACGTCGTCGAGCAGCCCCCAGATCCTGTCGACGCTCCGGCCGGTGCGCGCCGAGACGCGCAGGAGCGGTGCCCAGTGGACAAAGTGCAACTTGCGCTCGAGGTCGAGCTCGAACCTCCGGCGAGCCTCGTCGTCCATCAGGTCCCACTTGTTGGCCACGAGGATCAGGGCGCAGCCGGCCTCGGCCGCGCGCACGGCCACCTTCTGGTCCTGCTCGGCGATCCCGGCCGGCGCCTCGAGCACGAGCAGGGCGACGTCGGCCCGGTCGACCGCCTCCAGGCTGCGCACGAACGCGTAGTAGTCGGCACCCTCGGCGCGCTGGAACGAGCGCCGCATCCCGGCCGTGTCCACCATGCGGTAACGCCGCCCGTCGTAGGCCACGACCGAGTCCACCGTGTCGCGGGTGGTCCCCGGCGTCGGGTCGACGATGGCCAGGTCCTCGCCGGCCAGCCGGTTGAGCAGGCTCGACTTGCCGACGTTGGGCCGGCCCACGATGGCGACGGCCGGGGCGGCCGGCTCGTCGGCGGCGGCCCGGCGCGCGCCCAGCCGCTCGACGGCCGCGTCGAGCAGGTCGCCGGCGCCGCGCCCGTGCAGGCTTGACACCGGCAGCGGCTCGCCCAGCCCGAGCGACCACAGGGCGCCCGTCTGCAGCTCGGCGGCCGCGTTGTCGACCTTGTTGGCGACCAGCAGCACCGGGACCTTCCCACGGCGGAGGCGCGCGGCCACGGCGGCGTCCTCGTCGGTGACCCCGACGCTGGCGTCGACCACGAACAGGACGAGTTCGGCGTCGGCCATCGCCTGCTCGGCCTGGGCGACCACCCGGGCAGCCAGGCCGGTCGCGCGCGGCTCCCAACCGCCGGTGTCGACCAGCTCGAAGCGGTGCCCTGCCCAGTCTGCCTCGTACGGCACCCGGTCCCGGGTTACCCCGGGCGTCTCCTCGGTGATGGCGGCACGCCGACCGAGGATGCGGTTGACCAGGGTGGACTTTCCGACGTTGGGCCGTCCCACCACGGCCACCCGGGGCAGCGCCCCACCGCCGGCCACAGGGCCGGCCGGCTTGGGGCCGGGCGTCCCCCCACCGCCGGCCGGCGCCCGACCAGGCGTCCCCCCACCGCCGGCCGGCGCGGGACCAGGCGTTCCCCGGCCGCCGGCCGGGTCCGGGCCCGGGCTGGCCGCCGCGGACGTAGATGGATTGCTTTGTCGATTCATTGATCTATCACTTCATCGGTTGGCGGCCCCTCCATGGTACGGCGGCCCTCCACGCCGGCCAGGAAGTCCTGAAGGGTCTGGCGCAGCGCCTCGGTTGCCGCCCGCCGGCCGGTCCGACCGGCGCCGGGGTCGGGCAGCGCGATGGGTGGTCCGACCACGACGCGCACCGGCGTGGCGAACGGCAGCCAGCCGGTGCGCCGCCGCACGCGCTCGGTGCCGAGCATGGCCACGGGAAGGACCGGGCAGCGCTCGCGCAGGACGACGTAGGCGAGGCCGGGGTGGACGGTGTCGAACCGGCCTGTTCCCCGGCTGCCCTCGGGGAACAGGCCAAGCATGTCACCTCGGGCGATCACCGCGGCGGTCTGGCGCAGCGCCTCCCGGTCGGCGCCACCCCGGCGGACCGGGAACTGGCCGATCCAGCGCAGGATCGACCCGAGCGGCCAGAAGAACAGCTCCGCCTTGCTCATGAAGAACACCGGCCGCTCGATCGCGCACGCCAGCAGGACCGGGTCGACGTTGCTGCGGTGGTTGGCGGCCAGGATGACCGGACCAGTGGAGGGGAGATGCTCGGCACCCTCCACCCGGATGCGGAACCAGGCCCGCATGAGTGGTTTCATGACGATCGCGGCCGTCCGGTAACCACGATCCGCGCTCGCCGTGGTCACCGGTCCCTTCCGGCCCTGGCCGAGGCGATCAGGTCGACGACCTCCTCGACGATGTCGCCCACCTCGCGGCCGGTCGAGTCGATGACCAGGGCGTCCGGGGCTGCCCGGGTCGGCGACGCGGCCCGGTCGCTGTCGAGGCGGTCGCGCCGGGCCAGTGCCTCGGCCGACTCGCCGTCGGCCCGGCGACGGGCCCGCTCGGCCGCGTCGGCGGTCAGGAAGACCTTCACCTCGGCCTGCGGCCACACCACTGCGCCGATGTCGCGCCCCTCGGCCACGATCCCGCCCAGGCTGATGACCGCGCGCTGCAAGGCGACGAGCTGCTCGCGCACGGCGGGCACGGCCGAGACCGCCGAGACCGCCCTGCTCACCTCGGCCGAGCGTAGCTCCTCCCCCATCGCGGACCCGTCGAGCAGGACCCGAACCGCGCCCGAGCGGCCCGGGGCCAGCTCGAGGGCGAGGTCGGCGCTCTTGGCCGCCACGGCGACCGCGTCGGCGTCCTCGGGCGTGACGCCCTGCCGCAGCAGGGCGAGGGTCAGCGCCCGGTAGATCGCGCCGGTGTCGAGGTGGCGCAGGTCCACGCGCTCGGCGACCGCCCGGGCGACCGTGCTCTTGCCCGACCCAGCCGGGCCGTCGATCGCGACGACGACGTCGTCATGGGTGTGCTGGCCCTCGTCCAGCTCCTCCATGATCATGCGACCTCCTCGGCGATCATGCGACCTCCTCGGCGGCCGGGGGCGCGGCCGGTCGCTGAGCAGCAGGACCGCCGTGGGCGGGGCGGGTGCTTCGGTGACGGGACAGGCGGCACGACAGCTCCGAAGCGGGATGGGAGGGATCGCGCCGCCGGCCGGCGGCGCACCTCGAGAGTCTACCTGGTGGCTGATCGGGCAATCACAGCTCAGGCGGTACGCGGAGGCCCCGCAGCCTCAGCCATCTCCGTCTCTCTTTGTCTACTTGTTGATTGATTTATGAGTACCTTTGGGTAGCTCGGAGAGCCGTTGTTGCTTGATCGCCGTTGTTGATGATTCATGAGTACCTGGGTAGCTCGGAGAGCCGCGCCGGAACCCGGGAGAGTCCAGACATATAAGCGACATATCGACAAAGCGCCTGAGTGCTTGGTCGACTTCGGAGGACCTTCTCGAGCCTGGGCCGAGGGAGCGGGTCACGCCGTGCCGGTGCCCTCGTGGGCATGCCAGCCCGCAGCGGACAGGGCGGCCAGCGCCAGCGCCAGGGTGTCGCGGCCCGCGACCCAGAAACGGAGGGCTCCACTGCCGCCCTGGAGCTCGTGGTCGATCGCGAGGTCCTCGACGTTGACCCCGGCGGCGCCCAGGGCGCGGAACACGGCGGCCAGGCTGCCCGGCCGGTCGGCGATGTGCACGACCACCTCGCGCAGCCCGCGGGGGGAGGCGCCCGGCTTGGTGGGGATGCGCAGACGGGCGTTGCGCGCGGTGGCGAGCGCCTCGCGCAGGCCGTCGCGGTCCCCCGCGGCCACCAACTCCCTGAGCGCCAGCAGCCGCTCGGTCAAGGTGTCCAGTGCGACTACGATGCTGGGGGCGTTGGTGGTGCAGATGTCGACCCAGAGGTCGGGGTCGCTCGCGGCGACGCGGGTGGTGTCGCGGAACCCGCTCGCGACCAGGCTGCGCAGGGCGGCGGGGGCCTCCACCTGAGCCACCGCGCCCATCAGCGCGGTGGCGGTCAGCTGGGGCAGGTGGCTCGCGAACGCGGCCACTTGGTCGTGCAGCTCGGGGTCGAGGATGAGCGGCCGGCCGCCGAGGGCGCGCACGAACCCGGTCATCCTCCGCAGTGCCCCGTGGTCCACCTGGGCCGCCGGGGTCAGCACCCATGCGGCGCCGTGGAACAGCTCGGCCCGGGCGGCCTGCGCGCCCCGCTCCTCGGAGCCGGCCATCGGGTGGCCCGGGATCACGCGGCCGAGTTCTGTGGAGGATTTTTCGAGTTCAACCAGAAGGTGCGCCTTGGTGCTGCCCACGTCGGTGAGCACCGCTGTGGGGTTGACCACGTGCGCCCGGGCCAGGACGGCAGCCAGGGCGCGGACCGGCGTGGCTGCGACGACGAGGTCCGCCCCCTCGGCCGCCTCCTCGACAGAGCGGGCGCGCGCGGTGATGGCCTCGCGGTCCATCGCCAGGCGCACCTCGCGGCGGTCGGTGTCCATCCCGATCACCTCGGGCACGCCGGCCGCTCTGGCGGCCATGCCGACCGAGGCGCCGAGCAGACCGGTCCCGATGATGGCGAGTCGGTGCGGCCAGCGGGCGCTCTGGGCCGGCGTCATCCGGAGCGCTCCGGCCGCTGGCTGGAGCGCCAGCCGAGCACCCACAGCGCGCAGCGCTCCGGCCGCTGGCTGGAGCGCCAGCCGAGCACCCACAGCGCGCAGGTTCCCAGCTCCCCGACGGCCCGGCGTGCACGGCCACGGCGCCGATGCGTGACCGGCGCTCCAAGCAAGGTCGTGGCGCTCATCCCGGGAGGTCGTCGCGGAGGTGGCTGGCCTGGCGCAGGTAGACGTGGCGCAGGCTGGCCCGGGCGCGCGTGGAGTAGCAGTGCACCATGACCCGGACCGTGCTCGGGTTGCCATGGGCGATGCCGAGCTCGCGCGCGCACAGCAACGGCACGTCCCCCATGCCGAGGGCGCGGGCGGCCGCCGCCGGGAACTCGCTCACCAGGTCGTCGGTAGCGGTGAAGATGATCGAGACGAGGTCGTCGTGCCCGACGCCGTTGCGGTCGAGCAACTGCACGAGCAGCTCGCTGGTGCGCTCGATGACCGCCTCCCGGACGTCGGCGTCGACCGTCGTGGCGCCTCGCAGTGCCACCAGCCGCTCGCCGCTCATCCGTTCCCTCCGTCTCGAGCCATCGACTCCTCGCGTTCGTTGACAGAGCGCTTCATGGCTTCATAGATATATCGATAAATCGTTCGCCTGCGCCGGTCACAGGCCGACCGCCCGGTACAGGGCGCGCACCTCCTCGGGGCGGAGCGCCCGGTGCTCGCCCGGAGCCAGGCCCCGCAGCTGGATCGGGCCGACCGCGGTCCTGACCAGGCGGCGGACGGGAGCGCCTACGGCGTCCAGCATGCGCCGCACCTCCCGGTTGCGTCCCTCGACCATGACCACCTCGACCATCTGCCGCCGTGCCGACGCGGCGACCACGCGCGCGCGCTCGGCGCGCGCAGGACCGTCCTCCAGCTCGACCCCGTCGCGCAGGCGGGCCAGAGCGCCCGCCGGGAGCCGCTCGACCTCGGCCAGGTAGCGCTTCTCCACTCCGAACCGGGCGTGGGTGAGCCGGTAGGCCAGGTCGCCGTCGTTGGTGAGGAGCAGCAGCCCCTCGGTGTCCCGGTCGAGCCGCCCCACCGGGAACACGCGCGGGTGGTCGGGGACGAGCTCGACGACCGTCGGCCGCCCCTCCGGGTCGGCACTGGTCGTCACCACGCCCGTCGGCTTGTTCAGCAGCCAGTACCGGCGCCGGTGGTCGACCACGACGCGGGAGCCGTCCACCTCGACCCGGTCGCGCTCCGGGTCGACCCGGCGGCCGAGGTCGACGACGGTGCGGCCGTCGATCGACACCCGTCCGGCCAGCACCAGCTCCTCGACCGCCCGCCGCGAGCCGAGGCCCGCCGAGCTCAGCACCTTGTTGAGGCGCACCAGGCCAGGGGCCTCCTCTTCGGCGCGCCCCCGGGCGCCCGGGGCGGGTGCTGGCTGCAGCCCTCGGCCGCTCCCGGTGCGGCCAGGGGCGCGCCGCGCTGGTGCCTCCTCACCCGAGGCATCCTGACCGGGCGCGGCGCGGCGGCTGTGGTCGCCCGGCGCCCGCTCCCGGCGTTCGCCATCCCGGGTACGGCCTCGGGCGGCGCGGGGAGGCGCCTGACCGCGACCGGGCTGACCGCGACCGGGCTGACCGCGACCAGCCTTGCCGCCATCGGCCTTGCCGCCATCGGCCTGGCGGCGGTTGCGGGGGGGCTGGGCAGGCGCTCGCCCGCCTTTCGGGCGGCGGCCCGGGCGCCGGTCGCCAGGACTCACTGGTGGACCCTCATAGCTGGTCCTGCAGATCGGTGAGGTCGACGCCCTCCGGCAGGTAATCCTTGATCGGTGGCAGCTCGTCGAGGGTGTTCAGGCCGAGCTGCTCGAGGAAGGCGGCCGTGGTGCCGTAGAGCATGGCCTGCCCGGGGCCGTCGTCCCTGCCCACCTCACGGATGAGACCGCGGGCCAGCAGGGTGCGGAACACGCCGTCGACGCTCACGCCGCGCACGGCGGCGACCTGGAACCGGGTCACCGGCTGGCGGTAGGCGATCACCGCCAGCGTCTCGAGGGCGGCGCGGGTCAGGCGGCTCTGCTGCCCTGCCTGCACGTACGCGTCCACCGTGTCCCGAGCGCCTGGATGGGTGTAGAGCCGCCAGCCCCCGGCCACCGCCCGCAGCACGAAGCCGCGGGCGTCGCGGGCGTACTCAGCGGCCAGCTCGATCAGCAGCTCCTCGACCCGGGAGAGCCGCTCCCCGACCACCTCGGCGAGCGTCACGGCCGACACTGGCTCGTCCGCGACCAGCAGGATCGCCTCGAGGTCGCGCCGCACCCAACCACGCTCGTCGAGCTCGACGGCCTCGAGCAGCTCGTCTGGCGGCCATGCGCCGGGGTCGCCGGCAACCTCCTCGCCATCGGCGAGCGTCCGCTCCCGCTCCCGCTCCCGCTCCCGCGCCGGCGCCGGCTCCGCCTCGGACGCGACGGTCTCCGCCATCTCCGTCCCGACCAGGGCTGCCTCGGACCCCACGCCCGATGCCGGAACGGCCTGGTCGGCCTCCTCGTGGGCGGGAGGGTCGGCGTCGAGGCCGGGCGGCCCGGCGGCGGCCGTCTGGTCCAGGCCCGCGCGCCCGCTGCCGTGGGCGCTCCCCGTGTGCTGCTCGGTCATGCTGGTGTGCTGCTCGGTCATGCTGGCTCCTCCACGGCGAGGTCGGTCAGGTCGGGATCGTCCTCGCTGGTCCATTGGACGGCGATGGTGCCGAAAGCCGCAACCTGCTCGATCTCGACCAGCGACCGCTTGTAGAGCTCGAGCAGGGCCAGGAAGTGGACGACGACCTCGATCGGCATGGCGCCGCTGCCCACCAGCTCCACGAAGGTGGTGGAGCCGGCGGCCCGCACGCGACCGGCCAGCTCGGTGATGGCCTCGTTGACCGAGAGCTTGGATGACGCGATGTGGGAGGTGCGCACCTCGGGGACGGGCACGGGGATGAGCGCGCCCGCCGCCAGCCTGGCGAGCTCCTCGGGGTCGGTCCCGACGAGCAGGTCGGGGACGATCTGGCGGAACAGGTCGTCGGTGTCGCCGGCGCGGCCCGGCACGTAGCCCGCCTGCTCGGCCAGGCGGGCGGCGAACAGGGCGGCGACGTGCTTGTAGGCGCGGTACTGCAACACCCGCGCGAAGAGGAGGTCACGCTCGGAGAGCAGCGCCTCGACCTCGTCGGGGTCGGCGTCCGGGCCGGGCAACAGCCGGGCTGCCTTCAGCTCGAGCAGGGTCGCCGCGACGACCAGGAACTCGGTGGCCACCTCGAGGTTCAGCTCGTGCATGCGCTTGACCTCGGCCAGGTAATCCTCGGTGATGCGCGAGACCGAGACCTGCCACAGGTCGACCCGCTGGCGCGCGATCAGGTGCAGGAGCAGGTCGAACGGCCCCTCGAAGACCTCGGTCCTGACCACGTAGTCCATTGCGTCCGCTGCCGATCCGTAGCTTGAGGCCGGTTCGCTGATCGTGGGGACGGGCCGGCTGAGGCCGGCGGCCGTCCGACGCCGCACCCGCTTCCTGGCGACGACCCCGCGAGGATACGGCAGCGGCCATGAGCGCTGCCCAGCTGGGCCGACCCTGGTCCCACGTCGTTGGCCAGCAAGCCTACCGCTCCAACGCGGCACCGTGGCGCGCGTCGCTGCTGGTCAGTAGGGCAGACCCACGAGCCCGAGGATCGCTCTGACGAGCTCAGCGACGAACGGGGTGAGCAGCCCGGGAGCAAGGATCAGCAGGCCGAGGAGCAGGAAGATGCCGTATCGGTCGAGGAAGTCCACGATCCCGTGCCGCGAGGGGGGAAGAAAGACCGTCAGCAGCCGTGAGCCGTCCAGGGGCGGGATCGGGAGCAGGTTGAAGATCCCGAGGAGGACGTTGAATTGGATGAAGATCAGGAGGAGGTTGACGGTGAAGCTACTCGCGTCGGAGCCAGCGGAGAGCGCGACACGGAGCGCGACGGCGCTCGCGATCGCCAGCAGGAAGTTGCTGGTCGGCCCGGCCAGAGCGACCAGCACCGTACCGACCCGCTGGTTGCGGAGCCGCGCCGGGTTGTACGGGGTTGGCCTCCCCCACCCGAAACCACCGACGATCAGAAAGATGCTGCCGAGCGGGTCCAGGTGCGACAAGGGGTTGAGCGTGAGCCGGCCCTGCGACTTGGCCGTGTCGTCGCCCTGCAGCGTTCCCGCGGCCGCGTGGCTGAACTCGTGGAAGGTGATGGCCACGATCACCGCGAGGACGAAGGCCACGAATAGCAGCGGGTTGTCTCGCAACAGGTACAACGGCGACGATAGCAACGACGACTCCTCCTGGGGGCGCGCTAATCCGTACCCGATCCCGCTGCAAGCCGCCGGGCGGTCGCGTCGAGCCCCGGTCGAGTGCCCACGGCGCGCGGGTTCGGGCTGCTTGACGGTCCACCGTGCACGACCGCAGCACTGATGCTTGAGCACTGATGCTTGACCAGCACTCTCGCCAACCTACCACGGGTCAGCAGTCAAGCCGGCGACCGCCGGTCAGGCGTCGGGCGCGATGACCTCGTGGATCAGCTCGGGGGCCTGGCAGGCCTCGCGGCTCCAGCGCAGCGCGGCGGCGAGGTCGCGGGCGGCGGCCTTGGCGGCGGTCTCATCCCTGGCCAGCACCTGGCCGATGCGGTCGCCGGCACCCACCTCGTCGCCCAGCTTCACCGACAGCTCGACGGCGACTGCGGGGTCCACGGGGTCGTCCTTGCGCTGCCTGCCCGCGCCCAGGGCGGCGGCGACCCGACCGACCGCTTCGGCGTCGACCCCGGCAAGGCAGCCGGCCTCCTGGGCGGTCACGTCGAGGTGGACGGGAGCCTGGGGCAGCAGGGAGAGGTCGTCGACGACGCGGGGGTCGCCCCCTTGCGCCTCCACGAACTGGCGCAGCTTCTCGAGCCCGGCCCCGGTCTCGAGGGCCCGTTGGGCCGCGCTGCGACCCTCGTCGGGGTCTGGGGCGATCCCGGCCAGCGCCGCGAGATGGCCGGTGAGCGCGAGGCAGAGGTCGAGGAAGCGGCCTGGACGCTCGCCCCGTAGCGCCTCCACCGCCTCCCGGACCTCGACGGCATTGCCGACCAGCTCGCCGAGCGGCTGGTCCATGTCGGTCACCAGCGCGGCCGTCCGCCGCCCGGCCGCCCGGCCCAGCTCGACGCAGGTGCGGGCAAGCTCCCCGGCTGCTGCGGGGTCCTTCATGAACGCCCCCGAGCCCGTCTTCACGTCGAGGAGGATGCAGGCCGCCCCACCGGCCAGCTTCTTGCTCATCACGCTCGACGCGATCAGGGCGGTGCTGCCCACCGTCGCGGTGACGTCGCGCAGCGCGTACATGGCCTTGTCGGCTGGGACCAGGTCGGCGCTCTGGGCGGCGACCGCCAGGCCGACCCGCTCGACCTGGTCGAGCAGCTCCCCGGCGGACAGGTCGACCCGGAACCCGGGGATGGACTCAAGCTTGTCGAGCGTGCCGCCGGTGTGCCCGAGCCCGCGGCCGGACAGCTTGAGCACCTGCATGCCCAGGGCCGCGGCCAGCGGCCCGACCACCAGGGTGGTCCCGTCGGCGACCCCTCCGGTCGAGTGCTTGTCCACGGTCGGCCCGGACAGCTTCGACAGGTCGAGCCGGTCGCCGGAGTCGAGCATCGCGGCGGTGAGCGCCCCGGTCTCGACGGTGGAGAAGCCGCGCAGGTAGCCGGCCATGAGGAAGGCGGCCATCTGGTAGTCCGGCACCTCGCCGCGGGCGTAGCCGAGCACCAGCTCCCGCAGTTCGCCGGACGGCACCTGGCCCCCGTCGCGCTTGCGCGCGATCAGCTCGACGACGCGCACCACCGCTCCTCTGCTCCGCCGCCGACCCCCGAGGCTCCGCCACCCACCCCCGAGGCTCCGCCACCCACCCCCGAGTCGTCCGGGGACTCCCCGGCCACGCTGCCGCCGAGGCGCAGCCCAACCGCGACCTCTGCCTCGCGCTCACCGGCCCCCGAGGCGTCCGCCCCGGTCATGCAAGCAGCCGCTTCACCAGGGCCGCGTCGGCGCCGTCGCGCTCCAGCTCGGAGAGGACCTGGGCGAGCGCCTCGCGGACGAGGCGGCCGCGGTCCACCCCGATCCCATGCTCGCGGCGGAGCCGCAGCCGGGCATGCTCGAGGTCCATCAGCTCCTCGGCGGTGCAGTAGAAGGTGACCTTCTCCTCGTGGCGCTGCCGGCCGCTGGACGTCCGCTCGGCGGGCGGCGGGGCCTTGGGGCCGCCGGCGGCGGCCTGCTTGGCGCCCCGGGCACCACGGGCATCCCGGGCTCCCCGGCCCTGGTCGATGCTGGTGACACGGAACAGCTCGTCGGCCCCTGGCAGGCTTGCCCGACCCTTCATGACGCCGCTACCTCCTTGGCCAGCTCGCGGTACGCGGCTGCGCCACTCGACGAGCCTGCATAGGTCAGGATGCTCTCCCCGGCCACCGGTGCCTCGGCGAAGCGGATGGTCTTGGAGATCACGGTGCGGAACACGCGGTCGCCGAAGGCGTCCTCGACCCGTCCGAGCACCTCGCGGCCGTGCACAGTCCGCGGGTCGTACATGGTGGCGAGGATGCCGACGATCTCGAGCTCCGGGTTCAGCCGCTCGCGGACCTTCTCGATGGTGTCCATGAGCAGGGCCATGCCCCGCAGGGCGAAGTACTCGCACTCAAGCGGCACGAGCACGGCGTCGGCGGCGGTGAGCGCGTTGACGGTCAGCAGGCCGAGGCTCGGCGGGCAGTCGACCAGCAGGTAGTCGTACTGCCTGCGCAGCGGTCGCAGGACCCGCGCCAGCGCCTGCTCGCGGGCCACCTCGCCGACCAGCAGCACCTCGGCCGCGGCCAGGTCGATGTTGGAGGGCAGGAGCTCGACACGGTCGATCTTGGTGCTGGTGATCGCCGCCACCGGGGCCGCCTTGGGGTCCATCAGCAGGTTGTAGACGGTGCGCTCGAGGGCGAGCGGGTTCAGCCCGAGGCCGACCGAGAGCGCCCCCTGAGGGTCCATGTCGATCAGCAGCACCTGCCGTCCCTGCTCGGCCAGGGCGGCACCGAGGTTGATGGTGGTCGTCGTCTTTCCGACCCCACCCTTCTGGTTGGCCAGGGCGATGACCTTTCCCACCTGACACCTCCGCGTCCGGTGCCGCTCCCGGGGCGCTCCAATAGCTGGGCGACGTATCGTTATGTCGATAAAGCACTAGGCAAATAAGGAGATTCGGAGCTACGTCGCTAGGTCGCTATGGCTATCAGTTCATCAGTCGCCTGGTAGATCAAGCGACCGGGATACTACCGAATCGCGGGACCCCGCCAAGCTCCTCCGGCACCTGATCGGCCGGAACGCCCGGAAACGCGCCGACCCACCCTCCCTGCCGTTCGTCTGTTCCTGGTTGCCTGGCAACGCCGCCCGCGACCGCCTCGCTGTCGCCACCCCTTGCAGGACCACGCAGGTCGCCCGAAGGGATGGGTGCAGCAGGTCCGCCCGAAGGGATGGGTGCAGCAGGTCCGGCCGCAGAGATGGGCCAGCAAACCCGCACGGGGCCAGCAGACCCGCACAAGGAACAAGGAGCAGGCTGCCACCAGGCAATCTCACGCTACGTGGCGCTCTTGTCCGCAGCCATGCTCACGCTGCGTGGTCGACCACGGAGCGTGCCCTGTACGGCCGCGCCAGCAGCCCGCAGACGCTGACAGGGGTCCGGGTATCGTTCGGCAGTCGCACGATCGAGCTTGAGTGAGGGGGGTATACGAGCCGACCCCAGGAGGTCCGCTCACCACGCCTGGGCAGGTAGCCCTCCGCCCTCAGGGGACAAGCGACCCCTCCGCCGCCAGGGACGAGCAGCCCTCCGCCGCCAGGGACGAGCAGCCCTATGCCAGCTCGCCCGTGAAGCTCCTCCCCGGGCCGACCGGGTCGACGCCGAACAGGTCGGCCACGGTTGCGCCGAGGTCGGCGAAGGTGCTCCGGTCGTGCAGGCGCACGCCGGCGGTGCCGCCCGGGCTGAACGCCACCATCGGGGTGAACTCCCGGGTGTGGTCGGTCCCGGGCGCGGTCGGGTCGCAGCCGTGGTCGGCGGTCAGGAACAGCCAGTCCGCCTCGCCCAGCTCGGCCACCACCTCGGGCAGGCGCGCGTCGAACTCCTCCAGGCAGCGGCCGTAGCCGGCCACGTCGCGCCGGTGGCCGTAGACCATGTCGAAGTCGACCAGGTTGGTGAAGACCAGCGTCGGACCGGCCGCCTCGCGCAGGTAGCGCACGGTCGCGTCGAGCGAGCTCTGGTTGTCGCCGGTGTGGTCGGAGTCGTCAAGGCCCCGGCGCGAGAAGATGTCCTCGATCTTGCCCACCCCGAGCGTGCGGACGCCGGACTTCTGGACCGCCTCGAGCACCGTGGGCCCGGCAGGCGGCAGCGCGTAGTCGCGCCGCTCCTTGGTGCGGACGAACGAGCCGGGCTCGCCGTCGAACGGGCGGGCGATCACCCGGCCGACCGCGTGCTCCCCGGTGAGCAGCCCGCGGGCCGTCTCGCACCACTGGTAGAGCTGGTCGAGGGGCACGACCCGCTTGTGGGTGGCGATCTGGAAGACCGAGTCGGCCGAGGTGTAGACGATCGGCCTGCCCGAGGCGAGGTGCTCCTCGCCCAGCTCCTCGATGATCTCGGTGCCGGAGGCGGGACGGTTGCCGAGCACCCCGCGCCCGATCGCCTCGCTGAACGCGTCGACCACCTCGGGCGGGAAGCCGTCCGGGTAGGTGGGGAACGGCGAGGTGAGCACCACGCCCATCATCTCCCAGTGCCCCGTGGTGGTGTCCTTGCCGGCCGACCGCTCGGCCATGCGGGCCACCACCCCGGCGGCCGGGTCACGGGCTGCCACGCCGGCGATCCCGGTGAGCCGCCCGATGCCCCACGCCTCGAGCGTCGGCAGCCGCAGCCCGCCCAGCGCAGCCGCGGTGTGGCCGATGGTGTTGGCGCCAGCGTCCCCGTAGTCGCTCGCGTCCGGCGCCTCGCCCACGCCGAGGGAGTCGCAGACGACCACGGCCACCTTGCCCGGACGGGCCGGGCGCCCCTGTCTCATGCCCGCCCCCGCTGCTGCTTGCACCGGATGCAGAGCCGGGCGGCGGGCAGCGCCTCGAGCCGCTCGTCGGGGATCGGCTGCCCGCAGCGCTCGCAGGTGCCGTAGGTGCCCGCCTCGATGCGGTCCAGTGCGTGGTCGACGTCCCGGAGGGTGTCGCGCAGGCTCTGCACCAGCCGGAGGAGGCTGGACCGCTCGGCCGCCGCCTGACCGGCGTCGGCGAAGCCCTCGTCCAGCTCGGGGTCCCTGATCCCCTCCGCGTCGCGGTGGGCACCGAGATCGTCGAGCTGCTTCAGCAGCGCGTCCCGCTCCCCTGCCAGCCGCTCGTGCAGCCGGTGCGTCGTCTGCTGGTCCATCCCAGCTCCTCCCGTGGTTCGTCCGGCTTCCGCTCCCCTTCACGGACGGCCTGCAACACGATCACGATCGTGGGCGGCCAGCGCAAGGCTCGAAGCGGCAAGGCCCGGCAAGTACGGCAAAGGCTACAAGATCATGAACTCGAAGCGGCCTGGGGTGAAGCACCTGGTTGCCCGGCGCGAGGGTGGGCCCGGAGATAGACCTCTCGTAGACGGTCCTGGGTGACCTTCGTGTACACCTGGGTCGTGGCCAGGCTTGCGTGTCCGAGCAGCTCCTGGACGCTGCGGATGTCGGCACCGCCGGCCAGCAGGTGGGTGGCGAACGAGTGGCGGAGCACGTGGGGCGACACGTCGGCCGGGAGGCCGGCCCGCTCGGCGTGGTGACGGAGGATCTTCCAGCACCCCTGCCTGGTGAGGCGGCCGCCGGCCGCGTTGAGGAACAGCGCCGGCCCCGACCCGGACACGGCCAGGGAGGGGCGGCCGCGGACGAGGTAGGCGGCCACGGCGCGCCGGGCCGAGCGGCCGACGGGGACCAGGCGCTCCTTGGCCCCCTTGCCGAAGGCGCGCACGGTGCCGTCGTCGAGGTCGACGTCGTCGACGTCGAGCCCGGTCGCCTCGCTGACCCGCAGGCCGGCCGCGTACAAGGTCTCCAGCAGGGCGCGGTCGCGCAGGGCGCGGGCGTCGTCGCCGGGCACCGCGGCCAGCAGCGCCTCAACCTGCTCGACGGTGAGCGCCTTGGGCAGCGCGGCCGGGACCTTCGGGCTGCCCAGGTCGCGGGAGGGGTCGGCACCGGCCAGGTGCTCGCGGACCAGGAACCGGTGGAAGCCGCGCACCGCGGCCAGGCTGCGGGCCACGCTCGAGGCGCGGTAGCGGGTGCCGACCGGCGTGCTCCCGGCCCGCAGGGCGCCGACGAAGGCGACCAGGTCGTCCTCGCCGGCCAGCGTCGGGTCGTCGATCCCGGCCGCCGCCAGCCAGCCCGCGTACCGGTACAGGTCGCGCCGGTAGGCGGCCAGCGTGTTTGCGGCCAGGCCACGCTCGACGGCCAGGTAGTCCAGGAAGCTCCGGACCGCGCTGGAGGCGGCCGCGCTCACCGGCGCCGTCTCGACGCGCTCGCCTGAAGCGCGCGAGGCACCGGAGCCGCCCGGTGCCGCCTTCACCCGTGCGTCGGCCGCCGCCTTCACCCCGGAGCCGCCCGGTGCCGGCCGGGTCGCCACGGCCGGCGTCAGCGACCGCCCCCGCCGTCGCCCATGGCCTCCTCGAGCGGCCGCCAGTCGAGCTGGTGCGCGGCTGCCACCGGCTCCGAGGTCAGCTCGCCTCGCCAGACGTTGACGCCCTTGGCGAGCGGCGGGTCGGACCGCACCGCGGCCTCGATCCCGGCCGAGGCGAGGGCGACCGCGTAAGGCAGGGTGACGTTGGTGAGGGCGTAGGTGGAGGTGTGGGGCACCGCCCCGGGCATGTTGCCGACGCAGTAGTGGACCACCTCGTCGACCACGTAGGTGGGGTCCGAGTGGGTCGTCACGTGGCTCGTCTCGAAGCAGCCACCCTGGTCGATGGAGATGTCGACGAGCACGGCGCCCGGCTTCATCGCCTTGACGTGCTCCCTGCTCACCAGCCTGGGCGCCTTGGCCCCTGGGATCAGCACCGAGCCGATCACCAGGTCGGCGCTGAGGACCAGCTCCTCGACCGTCTGCCGGTTCGACATGAGGGTGAGGATGCGGCCCTTATGGATCGAGTCGACGTAGCGGAGCTTGTCGATGTTGGTGTCGAGCATGATGACCTCGGCCTCCATGCCCTGGGCGATCCAGGCGGCGTTCTGGCCGGCCATGCCGCCCCCGAGCACGACCACCCGGGCCGGGGCGACCCCGCTCACCCCACCCATGAGCACGCCCCGGCCGCCCGACTCGCGCTCCAGCAGGTGCGCCCCGACCTGGGGCGCCATCCGGCCAGCAACCTCGCTCATCGGGGCCAGCAGCGGGAGGCGGCCGCCATCCAGCTCGACCGTCTCGTAGGCGACCGCAGTGGTGCCCGACTTGAGCAGCGCCTCGGTGACCTCGCGGCTCGCGGCCAGGTGGAGGTAGGTGAACAGCACCTGGCCGGCACGCAGCCGGCCGAACTCCTCGGGCACCGGCTCCTTCACCTTGAGGATGAGGTCGGCCTCGCCCCAGACCTCGTCGGCGGTGTCGAGGATGGTGGCCCCGGCCCGGACGAAGCCGCTGTCGGGGATGGAGCTCCCCACGCCGGCGTTGCACTCCACCAGCACCCTGTGGCCGGCGTCGGCGAGCTCGCGCACCCCGACCGGGGTGATGGCGACCCGGTACTCGTGGTCCTTCAGCTCGCGCGGGATGCCTACGTCCATGGTGCGCGCCCCTTCCTGTGCCGACGCACGGCCAGACCGGGCCGAAGTGCCGCGCCGCCAGCTGTCGTCCCTGCCCGCCCGGCCCTCGTTGGCCGAGGTGCCCAGTCTACGAGACGGTGGACCCCGTGGGAGCACCTTCGGGAGTTCCGTCCCCTCCCTCCCGGCGGCCTCCGGGGCCGCGCCGGGCCGGCCCTGGGACGAGCCCGTGGGGACGAGCGCAAAGCCTGCCCGGGGCGGGTGCCGGGCCGGCCGTGGGGGCGAGTACTCAGCCCGCTCTCGGCCCGGGCTGGGGCGCGGCCGCCGGGCGGGCGGCGACCCGGCGCGCCGGGGCGTCGGGGGCGGGCGCACGGGACTGGTCAGGCGCCCATGCTCCCGCGCGCATGAGGCCGTAGAGCCCGAGCGCGACCAGCGTCTTGGAGTCGCCGGGAGGGTTGCCGGCCACCCGCTCGACCGCCTCGTCGAACGTCAGGGCGACCATCTCCATGCCGGCCTCTTCCCACTCGCCCGGCGGCGGCTCGCCCTCGATCGGCCGCACGCCCTCGGCCAGGTAGATGTCGACGACCTCGTCGCTCCAGCCCGGAGTCGTGTAGAACGTGGTCAGCCAGGTCAGGGTGCCGCCCTCCACCCGCAGCTCCTCGGCCAGCTCCCGGCGGAGGGCCTCGGTGACCGGCTCGCCGTGCACGTCGTACGTCCCGGCCGGCACCTCGAGCAGCCTGCCGCCGACCGCGTGCCGCCACTGGTCGACGAGCAGGACCCGCCCTTCCCCGTCCACCACCAGGGCGCCGACCGCGCCAGGGTGCTCGACGACCTCCCGGCTGCTCTCGCGGCCCTCGGCGTCGGCGATCCGGTCGACCCGCACGCTGATCAGGCGGCCCGTGAACGGGCGCTCGCTGGCGACGATCCGGAACCCGGGACTCGCCTCGTCGGCGGTCACCGGCGGTCGGGGTCGGCGACCATGCCGAACAGGCCGGCGTCCCTGCCGTAGGAGTGGTCGGTCCGGCCGGCCGGCTCGGCGGCCTCGTCGTCGGACCCGGTCCCGCTCCGCTCCGGCGCGGTGAGGTCGATCGTGCCTCCACGGTCGGTCCTGGCCACGAGCGTGGGGATCGCCGGCGCGTCCCGGGCCGGGGCGCCGGCGGGCGCCGCCCGCCGGTCGCCGGCGGCCGGCTCCTTGCCCTCGTCGGCCTCGTCGGCCTCCCTCGCGGCGAAGAATGCGTCGGCGTCCTCCCGCCGGTCCTCGTCCACTTCGGCGGAGGCGCTCACGTCGGCGTCCTCGGACCGCTCGGCGTCCTCGGACCACTCGTCCGCCGGGGCAGCGGCGGCCGTCACGTCGGCGTCCTCGGACCGCTCGTCCGCCGGGGCGACGGCGGCCGTCACGTCGGCATCCTCGGGCGCCTCGCTCCCCGGGGCGGCGGTGAGCTCGCCGGCCTCCTCGGCCCGCTCGGCTGCGATCTCGCCGGCCTTGCCGTCCTCGGGTTGGTCGGCCGGGGCGACCGCAGCGCTGGCCGGGTCGGTGTCGAATGGGGTGCCGGATGAAGCGGGCGCGCTCGCCGGCGCGGCCCCGTTGGCCAGGCCGTTGGCGGTCGCCTGCCTGTCGGCCTGCCGCGGGGCGGCGTCGGCCGGGGCGGTGTCAGCAGAGGCGGTGTCAGCCGAGGCACCGTTGGCCGGCCGGGTCCCCCCAGCCACGGGCTCGGGCGCGGGGAGGGAGGCGGGCTCCGGGCGGCGGACGACCGGGCGGCCTCTGGTGATCGTCTGCCACTCGGCGTCGCGCCGGTCGGCCAGCTCGGTCGCCGCGCCGACGAAGTCGCGGAACAACGGGTGCGCGCGCGTGGGCCGGGAGCGGAACTCCGGGTGGAACTGGCCGGCCACGAACCACGGGTGGTCGGCCAGCTCGACGATCTCCACCAGCCGGCCGTCGGGAGAGGTCCCCGAGACGACCAGGCCCGCGTCCTCCAGCCGGCGCCGGTAGCGGTTGTTGACCTCGTAGCGGTGGCGGTGGCGCTCGAACACCAGCCCGTCGCCGTACGCCTGCTCGGCCCGGGTGCCCTTGGTGAGCCGACACGGGTCCAGCCCCAGCCGCATGGTGCCGCCCAGGTCGGCGACCCCCCGCTGGCCGGGCAGCAGGTCGATGACCGGGTAGGGGGTGCCGGGGTCGAACTCGCTCGAGTTGGCGCCCTCCAGGCCGGCCAGGTCGCGGGCGACCTCCACGACCGCGCACTGCAGGCCGAGGCAGATGCCGAGGAACGGGACGCGGTGCTCGCGGGCGAACCGGACGGCCTCGATCTTGCCCTCGACGCCACGGACCCCGAACCCGCCGGGCACCAGGATGCCGTCCACCGTCTCGAGCACGGTCATGCCGGCGCCGTCCTCCTCGAGGTCGCCGGAGGCGGTCCAGACCACCTCGACGTTCACGCCGTGGTGGAAGCCGGCGTGGGCCAGTGCCTGGGTGACCGACAGGTAGGCGTCGGGCAGGTTGATGTACTTGCCGACCACCGCGACGCGGACGGTCCGGCGCGGGTTGCGGATGCGGTCGACCAGCGCCCGCCACTCGTCGAGGTCGGGCTCGTCGACGCTGCCGTCCAGGCGCAGGTGGCGGACGAGGTAGCGGTCGAGCCCCTCCTCGTGGAGCACGAGCGGGATCTCGTAGATGGAGCTTGCGTCGGGGGCGCTCACGATCCCGTCGACGTCGACGTCGGAGAGCAGGGAGATCTTGCGCTTGAGGGCCTCGGTGATGGGCCGGTCGGTGCGGCAGACGATGGCGTCGGGCTGGATGCCCAGCGACCGCAGCTCACGCACCGAGTGCTGGGTCGGCTTGGTCTTCAGCTCGCCCGACGGGGCGATGTAGGGGACCAGCGAGACGTGGCAGAAGAACACGTTCTCGCGGCCCACGTCGTGGCGGAGCTGGCGGATCGCCTCGAGGTAGGGCAGCGACTCGATGTCGCCGACGGTGCCGCCGACCTCGGTGACGACCACGTCGGCGTCCTCGGCCACGCGCAGGATCCTGGCCTTGATCTCGTTGGTGATGTGGGGGATGACCTGCACGGTGTCGCCGAGGTACTCGCCCCGGCGCTCCGCGGCGATGACCGTCGAGTAGACCGCCCCCGTGGTGACGTTGGAGTCGCGGTAGAGGTTCTCGTCGATGAAGCGCTCGTAGTGCCCGAGGTCGAGGTCGGTCTCGCAGCCGTCGTCGGTCACGAAGACCTCGCCGTGCTGGAAGGGGTTCATGGTGCCCGGGTCGACGTTGATGTACGGGTCGAGCTTCTGCATGGTGACCCGGAGGCCGCGGGACTTCAGCAGGCGCCCGAGCGACGCGGCGGTGAGGCCCTTGCCCAGCGATGACGCGACGCCACCGGTCACGAAGATGTGCTTGGCCAAGGTCGGTCGAACCCCCTTTGGGCCCACGATGGGGGGACCGGACGCTCGGTGCCTGCACGCCCGGCCGCTACGGGCCCTCGGGACGCCAAGATAGCACGCCCCGGCCGTGCTCCCCGACAGCGCCTGGTCAGCCCGCCTCGTCGGCGCCCGGTCAGCCCGCCTCGTCAGCGCCCGGTCAGCCCACCTCGTCGCGGCGCCGGCCGAGACCGTCGACCGCCCGCAGCCAGCGGTTGCCCTCGATGACGCGGGTGAACGAGACCCGCTCGCTGGCCGCCTGCAACACCACGAGCACGGCGGCGGCCACCCAGAGCAGCCAGGACGGCCCAGTGACGAGCAGCGTCCCCACCACCGCGCCGAGCGCGTTCGCACCGCAGTCGCCGAGCATCCCCTCCTCGCGGAGGTCGAGGGGAAGCACGGCCAGAGTGGCGCCGGCCAGTCCGGCCGACCAGGCGCCCGCGGTCGGGTCGATCAGGCAGCCGACCACCCACAGGGGCAGGAACACCTTGGCGCAGCGGCCCGGGCGCAGGTCGAACAGGTTGGCGACGTTGGCGGCCGAGGCGACCACCACCGCGCCGACCAGCACGATGTACCAGGGGTGCTCCTCCACGGCCAGGCTGGCCACCAGCAGGGCGGCGAGCATCCCACCGACCAGCTTGGCCCCGCCCCCGGTGAGCCGGCCTGCGGCGAGCGCGCGCAGGTGCCCGCGGAAGCCACGGGGGCCGGCGTCCTGGACCAGGTCGTCGAGGAGCCCGAGGAGCCCGAAGGCGAGCGCGGCCACCACCACGGCGGCCCCGGGACCGGTCACGGCCACGTCGGCCTGCAGGGCCCGGCGCCAGTCGACCCGGCCGGCCAGGGCGAGCGGGGCGACCCAGGCGAGCAGGCCGAGGGGCAGGACGAGCCCGAGCCCCGCCACCAGGACCCGCTTGCGGTAGTTGACCCGGGAGAGGCTGGACGCGGACAGGGCGGCGAGGAGCTGGGGCGCCGCCCACCTGCCGACGCCCCAACCGACGAGCACCCCGAACACGGCGACCGGCAGCGCGCGCACGGCTCACGCCTCCCCGCGCCCGGCCGGGCCCTGGTCCCCTTCGGCCGGATCGCTCCCGCGGCCCGGGCCACCGCCCCCGGGAGCCGGGCCGCCAGCCCCGGGAGCCGGGCCGCCAGCCCCAGGAGCCGGGCCGCCAGCCCCGGGAGCCGGGCCGCCAGCCCCGGGAGCCGGGCCGCCGCCGCTGGACGCGTCGCCGCCGCTGGACGCGTCGGCGCCGGGGGCTGGCCGCCACACGCGGTGGCGGGCCAGCTCGCGGGCGACCGACCCGGCCTGCCTGCCCCGGTGCACGATCCCGGCGACCGTGCGCCCGGTCGGCTTGTGCCGCAGGTCGACCTGCACCTCCACCACGCGCAGGCCGGCCGCGACCGCGTCCAGGGTCATCGCCACCTCGACCCCGAAGCCGTGAGCGAAGGGGACGAGCTCGCCAACGGCCGTCCAGCGCAGCGCCCGCTGGCCGGACAGGGGCTCGGCCAGCGTCCGCCCGGCCACCCGGCGCATGCCCCAGCGGGCCATGCCGATCGCCACGCCGAAGCCCTTGGCGCCCGGCTGGGCCGGCAGGTCGGCCACTGCCAGGTCCGCCTGCCCGGCCAGGACGGGCTCGAGCAGCGCCTCAAGCAGCGCCGCGGTGTCGCCGAGGTCGGCGTCGGCCAGCAGCAGCGCGACCGGCTCCGGGGACAGGCCCTCGCGCACCCGCCCGGTGAGCGCGGCCAGCCCCGCGTTCAGCGCCCCGCCCTTGCCGAAGTTGCGCGGCAGGTCGAGGCAGTGCGCGCCCGCCTCGAGGGCGCGGGCGGCGGTCGCATCGGTCGACCCGTCGCTGACCACGAGCACCTCGGCGACCCCGGGGACCTTGCGGAGCGCGGCCACCGTCGCCCCGATCCGCTCGGCCTCGTTGAACGCGGGCACCAGGGCGAGCGCGTCCACCCGGGCGCGCCCGCCGCCCGCGTCCACCTTCGCGCGCCCGCTGCGCGCGTCCCCGGTCACTTCTGCGCGCTTTCGGGGAGCAGCCCGGTGACCCTGGCCTTGGTCCCGTAGTGCCCCGTGGGCTCGTTCTGCCAGCGGCGCTGCAGCGCCTCGACGAGAGCGACCTGGCCGTAGACCTGGTCGACGGCGTCGACGGTGGAGACGCGGTCGGGCACGTCCCGGGCGGCCCGGAGCTTCTCGACCCAGGACGTGCCGTCGGGGGCGGCCGCCTCGACGCCGACGACCGGGGTGGCGGACCGGGCCGAGAGCCGGTCGGCGAGCGGGACCAGGAAGGTGAGCGGGTCGAGCGGCGTCGGGTTGTCGGTCGGCCCGATGACCACGAACATCGACCCGGTCCTGGGGAACGGGACGGTGCCGTCGCGCATCGTCGGGTCGGCGAGTCTGAGGTCGGCCAGGAACTTGGCGTCGTCGAGGCCGGTCAGCACGTCCCTGGTCCGGTTGGCGCCCCGGGGCAGGCGGGCCGGGTTGGCCAGCCGGTCCGCGAGCCGGTCGGCGAGGCTGCGCCGGAGCGAGACCGGGTCGGCCTGGTCGGTCTCGAGCAGTGCGTTGAGCGCGGTCCGGTCGCCCTCGGCGGCCAGGCCGAGCCGGTCCGACGCGAAGGTGATGCGCCCGTCCACGTCCGCCCCGGCCGCCTTGAGGGCGTCCTCGACGGCCTTGCGGGTCGCGTCGTCGACCCGGTCGGTGTCGAGCAGCACGGCGGACCTGCCCTTGAGCCGGTCGCGGGCGAGGGCGGGCAGGACGGCGGTGCCGAACGCCTCGTAGGCGCGCACCCGCTCGTCCAGGAGCTTGTTCTCGGCCCGGCGCTGCTCGCTCTCCTTGATGAGGCCGTTCGAGGTGGTGCGGAGCACCGCCACCGTGCCCTCCTTGAGAACGGTGCTGCCCACCACGATCCCGATGGCCAGGGCCAGGAAGACCGCGACCAGCGACACGATGTGGTACCGCAGGTTGATCACTGATGCCTACCTCCGCGGGACGGCCCCGGGGGCCGCCCGGTGTCAGAACAGGGACGTGAGCCGGTCGAAGAACGCCTTCAGCAGCTCGAACGCCTGGTCCCAGACGAGCCGAACTGGCTCTGAGACCAGCGAGATCGCCAGCATGGCGAACATCGCGGCGGCCACCAGCAGGAGCAGGTCGCTGCGGCGCACCCCTTGGCGGTAGAGCCGGTTCACGCCCTTGGCGTCCACCAGCTTCGAGCCCACCTTGAGCCGGACGAGGAACGTCGAAGCCATGCCGGGACGGCCCTTGTCCAGGAACTCGACCATGCTGGCGTGGCTGCCCACGGCCACGATCAGGTCGCAGTCGGCCTCGTAGGCGAGCAGCATGGCCATGTCCTCGCTGGTCCCGGCGCCCGGGAAGACGTATGGGGTGATGCCGAGCGCCTCGACCCGCTCCTTGCCCGGCGCGCGGCCGTCCGGGTAGGCGTGCACCACCACCTCGGCCCCGCAGGACAGCGCCTCGCTGGTCACCGAGTCCATGTCACCGAGGATCACGTCGGGTTTGTAACCCTCCTCGAGCAGCGCGTCGGCGCCGCCGTCGACCCCGATGAGGACGGGGCGGAACTCGCGGATGTAGCCGCGCAGGGTCGAAAGGTCCTTCTTGTAGTCGTGGCCGCGCACCACCACGAGCACGTGGCGGTCGCGCATGGACGTCTTGAGGGAGGGGATGTCGATCCCCTCGAGCAGCAGGTCGCGGTCGCGGCGGACATAGGAGAGGGTGTTGAGGGTGAAGTCCTCGAGTGCCGAGGCGAGGTTGTCCTTGGCCGCGTCGATCCGCTTGCGGACGTCCTCGGGCTGCAGCCACTCGCCAGCGGCGATCCGGCTGTCGTTGCGGTAGACCACGCCGTCCGGGTCGACGCGGACCTGGTCGCCCTCGCGCAGGAAGTCGAAGGCGTCCTCGCCGACGTCGTCGAGGAGCGGGATGCCGGCCTCGACGAGCACCATCGGGCCGGCGTGTGGGTACTGGCCCGAGATGCTGGTGGCCACGTTCACCACCGCGGCGGGCCGGCACTCGACCAGGGTCTCGGCCGCCACCCGGTCGATGTCGGCGTGGTCGATCACGGCCACGTCACCAGCGCGCAGCCGTTTCACCAGGTTCTTGGTGCGCCGGTCCTTGCGGACCGGGCCGACCACGTCGCCCGGGCCCGGGTCGGGCTGGCGCCGGCGGAGCGGGACGAGCCTCATGGCCGAACCCTACCCGAGCCGGGGCGGGCGCCGTCGGAGCCCTTGACCGCCGAGGCCGCGGCCAGGAGTTCCTCGGCATGGGCCTGGGCGAGCCCGGACCCCTCCATCCCGGCCAGCATCCGCGAAAGCTCGGTCACCCGCCCGGCATCGTCGAGGGCCTGCACCTCGGTCCGGGTGACGCCCTCGGCCGCGTGCTTCTCGACCGTGAAGTGCCGGTCGGCGAACGCGGCGATCTGGGGCAGGTGGGTGACCACGAGCACCTGGTGGTGGCGGGCGAGTTGGGCCAGGCGGCGGCCGACGGCCGCGGCCGTGCGGCCGCCCACGCCCGCGTCGACCTCGTCGAACACCAGCGTCGGGGTCTTGTCGGTGCCGGCCAGGACGACCCGCAGCGCGAGCATGACCCGCGACAGCTCGCCGCCCGAGGCGGCCCGGCCGAGCGGGCGGGGCTCGTGGCCGGGGTTGGCCGACAGCAGCAGCTCGACCCGGTCAAGGCCGTCGGCGGTGGCGGCCAGCCGCCGCTGCCCCACCTCGAGCCCGTCCGGGTCGCCGTCCTGCTCGACCGCGACCCGGACAGCCGCGTGGGGCATGGCGAGGTCGACCAGCTCGGCCTGGAGGGCGGCGGCCAGCCGCCCGGCCGCGGCCAAGCGCTCGGCCGAGAGCGTCCCACCGAGCCTGGCCAGGTGGCGGCGGAGGTCGCGGGCCTCGGCCTCCAGCTCCTCGGAGCGCACCGCGCCGCCTTCCAGCTCGGCCAGCTCGGCCCGGGCCTGCTCGGCGAATGCGAGCACGGCCGCCTCGCCGTCGCCGTACTTCCGCTCGAGGTCGCGCAACAGCGCGATGCGGGCCTGCACGGTCTCCAGCCGCTCCGGATCGACCAGCACATGCTCGGTGTAGGCGCGCAAGCTGGAGGCGAGGTCGCCGACCTCGGCGGCGAGCGCACCGGCCCGGTCGGCCAGCTCGCCGAGCTGGGGGTCGTGCCGGCCGGGCCCGGCCACGGCCCGGGCGGCGGCGCCGAGCGCGGTGGCCGCTCCCAGCTCGTCGTCGCCGGCCAGCGCCTGCCAGGCCGACAGGGCGGCGTCGCGCAGGGCCTCGGCGTTGGCGAGCCGCTCGGCCTCGGCCTCGAGCTCGTCGGACTCCCCCACCCGCACCTCGGCCGCGTCGATCTCGCCGAGCTGGTAGCGGAGCAGGTCGGCTTCGCGGGCCCGCTCGCGGGCGCGGGCGGCCAGGTCGTCCAGCTCGCGGGTGACCGCCCGGAGCCGGTGCCAGCCGACCGCGAAGTCGGCGCGCAGGCCGAGCACGCCCGGGCCGGCGAAGCGGTCCAGGAGGTCGAGCTGCACCCCGGGGCGGAGCAGGCGCTGGAACTCGTGCTGGCCGTGGACCTCGACCAGCGGGCGGACGACCTCGGCCACGGCCGCCACGGTGGCCATGCGGCCCTGGAGCTGGGCCCGGCTGCCCCCGCCGGCCATCACCTGGCGGGCCACGACCACCTCGCCGTCCTCGTCCTCCACGCCCGAGGCGGCCAGGATGGCGCCGACCTGGCTGCGCGCGTCCACCACCAGGCGGCCCTCCACCAGCGCGGCGGGACGGCCGACCCGGACCGCGCCGGAGTCCGCCCGCTCGCCCAGCAGCAGCGAGAGCGCGTCGACGACTATCGTCTTCCCCGCGCCGGTCTCACCGGTCAGCACGTTCAAGCCGGCGGCCACCTCGAGGCGCGCGTCGTCGATCACCCCGAGGTCGCGGATATGCAGCTCGCCCAACATCACCGCGATTCTATCCGCCCCGGCGACCATCCTCCCGCTCCGTCCCCAGGCTGTTACACCGGCATCGGTCCCTCCACCGGGTAGCCGCACAGTCGAGGCTCGGGGTCACCCGATCCGGCGGGCGACCACCTCCATGCCCGCGCCCACCACGGCGACCAGCCCGAGCGCGAGCAGCAGGGGCCGCACGGGCGGCAGGGTGAGCGCGAAGAACTCCCGGAGCCATGGGACGGCCACTACCACGCCGAG
This sequence comes from Actinomycetes bacterium, assembly GCA_036000965.1. Taxonomy (NCBI): domain Bacteria; kingdom Bacillati; phylum Actinomycetota; class Actinomycetes; species Actinomycetes bacterium. Next base: position 12,323 of record DASYUT010000125.1, on the reverse strand, counting down.
CCCGGCGGCCATGGCCGCCAGCAGCCCCCGGCGGGTGGGGGTGAGCGGACGCTCCACCAGCCGCAGCACGAGCAGGCCGACGCCGGCCAGGGTGAGGGTGGCGGCGGTGCGCTCCTGCTCCAGGCTGACCCCCTCGACGGCCCGGGTGAGGTTGTAGGCCGCGAACGTGGCCACTGCCGCTGCGATGCCAGCCGGCCCGGCGAACGCGACCACGCGGCGCACGAAGCCGGGCCGGGCCCGGCGGCTGTTCGACTCCAGGGCGAGGAAGAAGGCCGGGATCCCGATGGTGAGGCTGCCGACCAGGGTGAGGTGGCGGGGCAGGAACGGGAACGGCAGCCCCGCCACGCCGGTCGCCACCGCCAGCAGCATCGCGTACACGGTCTTGGTGACGAACAGCTTGGCGACCCGCTCGACGTCGGCGATCACCCGCCGGCCCTCGGCGACGACCTGCGGGAGGCTCGCGAAGCGGCCGTCGAGCAGGACCAGCCGCGCGACCGCGCGCGAGGCCGCGCTGCCCGAGCCCATCGCGATCCCGAGGTCGGCGTCCTTCAGCGCGAGCACGTCGTTGACGCCGTCGCCGGTCATCGCGACCACGTGCCCGCGCGCCTGCAGCGCCTCCACCATGGCCCGCTTCTGCCTGGGCACGACCCGGCCGAAGACCGACCGCTGCTCGAGCAGTCCGCCGAGCGCGGCCGGGTCGTCGGGCAGCGTCCTCGCGTCGACCGGCGCGTCCGCGCCTGGGACGCCGACCCGGCCGGCGACCGCGGCCACGGTTCTCGGGTGGTCTCCCGAGAGCACCTTGGTGGCCACGCCCTGCTCGTGGAAGTACGCGACGGTCGGCGCGGCGTCGGCGCGGACCCGGTCGCCCAGCACGACGAACGCGCGGGGCGAGAGGCCCTGGGGCAGCCGCTCGCCCTGGACCGGGCCGGGCGCGGCCGCGAGCAGCACGACCCGCTTGCCCTCGGTGGCCAGCTGCTCCGTGCGGCGCAGGAGCGCACCCTGGTCGTCCGGGGCGGCGCGTTCCAGCGGCGCGGTGCCCCGCGGCGGCGCCGTGCCCTGCGGCGGCGCCGTGCCCTGCGGCGGCGCGGTGCCATCCCCGCCGCGGCACGGCCTCCCGCCGCGGCACGGCCTCCCTTCGCGGAGCCGTCGCCCGGGGTCGCGCCCGCGGCCAGGAGCACCTCGGGGGCGCCGAGCAGCCAGGTGCCGTGGCCGTCGAAGGTGGCCGCGCTCCACTTGCGGGCCGAGGAGAACGGGACCGTGGCCGTGGGCGACCAGCCGTCGGACGGCCAGGCGACCGCGATCGCCCGCAAGGTGGCGTTGGGGCTCGGGTCGGCGGCGGCGAGCGCCCCGAGCGCGGCCTCGGTGCCGTCCCCGCCGGTCAGCCGGACCAGCTCCTGCACGGCGAGGTCGCCCTCGGTGATCGTGCCGGTCTTGTCGAAGCAGACCACGTCGACCCGGGCGAGCGTCTCGACCGCCGGGAGCTCCTGCACGAGCACGTTGCGCCGGCCCAGCCGCACCACGCTGACCGCAAAGGCGACGCTGGTCAGCAGCACCAGGCCCTCGGGCACCATCGCCACCGTGCCAGCCACCGCGCCCCGCAGCGCGTCCTGCACGCTCGAGTTGGACCGGAGCTGGCTGACCACCAGGAGCACCGCGGTGGGCACGAGGACCCAGGCGATGAGCCTGACGATGCGGTCGATCCCGGCCCGCAGCTCCGACCGGGCCAGGGTGAAGCGGCGCGCGTCCTCGGCCAGCCTGGCCGCGTACGCGTCGCGGCCGACGCGCACCGCCCGGTAGGCGCCCGACCCGGCCGCCACGAAGCTGCCCGACAGCACCTCCTGGCCCGGCGCCTTGCCGACCGGCTCGGACTCGCCGGTGAGCAGCGACTCGTCCACCTCCAGGGCGGCCGATCCGGGCGGCTGGGAGACCACCTCGCCGTCGACCACGACCTGGTCGCCAGGGGCGGCGAGCAGCAGGTCGTCGAGCACGACCTCGCCGACGGCGACCTCTGCCGGCCGACCGTCGCGCACCACCCGCGCCTTGGGCGCGGCGACCACCGCCAGGCGTTCCAGGGTGCGCCTGGCCCTGACCTCCTGCACCACCCCGACCAGGGTGTTGCCGATGATGACCAGCCCGAACAGCGCGTCCTGGAGCGGCCCGACGACCAGGATGACCGCCAGCAGCGACCCGAGCAGCAGGTTGAAGGGGGTGAGGACGTTCGCCCGCAGGATCTGCCCGACCGTGCGGGCCGGTGCCGCCGGCACGTCGTTGACCAGACCGCGGGCCACCCGGTCGGCCACCTCGGCCGCGGTCAGTCCCTGGTGGCCCGGCGCCGGGAACGCGGCGCCGCCGGGCGGGGTCGGCGCGGTCCCCGGTCGCCCCTGGCCGACCGGTTCCGGCGCCTCACGCGGGTCCGCCACGTCCATGCTCCATGCCTCCGAGTGAGCGGCCACGACCAGCCCGTACGGCCGCCGTGCCGGGCGGTGCCGTCGACAGCCTGCAGAACTCCACGCCGCGTATCCATGTTCCCACCGGACCAGCTCCTGGCCAGTGCTGCGCCCGGCCACCTCGTTCACGCCTCGACGGTCCGTTGTAGGCGACGCCGCACACGCGCACGACCGGATAGGCGACGCCGTACACGCGCATGACCGGAGCGGTCGCCCATGCTGCCCGCTCGAGCTACTTCGCCGGCCGGCGGTCCGCCTCGCCCGCGTCGGCCAGGCGGAACTTCGAGCGCACCAGGCCGTAGAAGTCGGGCTCGCCGATGCGGACGAGCAGCGCGTCCTCCTCGCCCCGGCGGACCTCCACGGCCGCGCCGGGCGGCAGCTCCCGCACGGCGCGGCCGTCGACGCTCTCCACGACCGGGCCGTCCGCCAGGACCTCGAGCCGGACGACCTCGTCGGGATGCAGCACCAGCGAGCGGTTGAACACCATGTGGGGGGCGATCGGGGTGAGCAGGAGCGCGTCCAGCCGGGGCGACACGATCGGTCCGCCGGCCGAGAAGCTGTAGGCCGTGGAGCCGGTGGGCGACGCGACCATGACCCCGTCGGCCGCGTAGCGGGCGAACAGCCGCCCGTCGATGTAGGCGGCGACCCCGGCCAGCCGCTCCCTGGCCGCCTTCTCGAGCACGACGTCGTTGGCAGCGAGGTCCTCGCCGAGGATGCGGCCGTCCAGCTCGGTGCGCGCGACCAGGGTGGTGCGCCGCTCGACGTGGTAGCGGCCCTCCCAGACCGCATCGAGGGCGGTTCGCATGCCGTCCGCCTCCACCTCGGTCAGGAAGCCGAGCCGCCCGAGGTTCACCCCGAGCACCGGCACCTGGTCCCGGACGGCGAGCCGCACGGCGCGGAGCAGGGTGCCGTCACCGCCGAGCACCACGACCAGGTCCAGCCCGTCGGCGAAGTCCTCAGGGCGTGCGCACGGCACGCCCTCGCCCAGGCAGCCCCGCTCCTCGTCGAGGGTGCGCAGCTCGATGCCGTGGTCGGCCGACCAGCCGACCAGCTCCTTGCCCAGCGCGAGCGCGGACGGCCGCCCGGTGTGGACGACCACCCCGACCTGCCGCAGCCCGGGGCTCACCGGCGCCCCCACCGGCCACGCCACGCCCTACACGCCCCGGCGGCCCGGCGCCCCCGCCGGCCACGCAGCGCCCCTGATGCGCCTGCCCCGGTCATCGCGCCGCCCCGGGGAGGGTGGCGGCCTCGGCGACGGCGGCGGCGAGGGCCTCCTCGTCGAGCTCGCAGGCACCCGCCCGAAGGTGCAGGAAGAACTCGACGTTGCCGGCTGGGCCAGGCCGGGAGGAGGGGCAGACCCCGGCCACCCCGAGCCCCTCGCGGGCGGCGGCGGCGGCCACCGAACGGACGGCTGCGGCCCGGACCGCCGGGTCGCGCACCACCCCGCCGCGGCCGACGGCCTGCCTGCCCGCCTCGAACTGGGGCTTGACCAGCAGCAGGAGGTCGGCGTCCGGACCGGCCAGGGTGGCCAGGGCGGGCAGGACCACGCCGAGCGAGATGAACGACAGGTCGGCGACGACGAGATCCACCGGCCCGCCGGTGGTGTCCAGCTCGAGGGCGCGCACGTTGGTCCGGTCCAGCACCCGAACCCGCGGGTCGTTGCGGAGGCGCACGTCGAGCTGCCCGTAGCCGACATCGACGGACAGGACCTCGGCCGCCCCCCGGCGCAGCAGCACGTCGGTGAACCCGCCGGTGGAGGCGCCGGCGTCGAGGCAGCGCCGGCCGGCCACGGCCACGCCGAGGCGGTCGAGGGCAGGCGCCAGCTTCTCTGCCCCCCGGCTGGCCCACTGCCTGGCCGGGCCAGCCAGCACGACCGGGTCGGCCGGGGAGACAAGGGCCGACGGCTTGCTGGCGACCGCGCCGGCGACCTGGACCCGGCCGGCCAGGACGGCCTCGGCGGCCGCCTCCCGGCTGGGCGTGAGCCCGCGTCGCACGAGCTCCCGGTCCAGGCGCAGACGCGCGGCCATCTGTGCCTACAGGCCCTCGAGGCTGCGCAGCTCGGCGAGGATGGCGGCGCCCAGCGCCTCGAATGCGTCGGGATGCGCGGTCAGGTCCTTGGCGTCGAGCGCGGCCAGACCGGCCTGGACGCGCTCGGCCAGACCGGCTGCCTGCTCGGCGGACGGGAGCACCGGGCCCACGGGCACCTCCTCGGGTCTCGGGCGTCGGCTGCGGCGGGCGAGACCCGCATGTCGAGTACGAGATACGAGTAGTCGAGTACGAGTATAGGAGGCCGGTGGTTCCGGCTGGCGGCCGGCGAACGCCGGCCGGCCCCACAGCCGCCGCATCCGGTCCGGCGTCGACGGTTCCTGGCCGACGGTTGGCGGGAGCTGAGCGGCTGTCAGCTCCGGCTGGGCGGGCCGGTCAGCTCTGGCTAGGCGCGGTCGTCAGCTCTGGCTGGGCGCCTCGCCGCCGGCCGTGTCGGTGCTCTCGGCCTTGTCGGTGCTCTCGGCCTTGTCGGTGCTCTCGGCCTTGTCGGCGCTCTCGGCCTTGTCGGCGCCCTGGGCCGGGGTTGGCTTGGCCGTGCGGGCGGAGCGCCTGGTGGTGCCGCGCCCGCCGGTCGCCGAGGACCGGGTGCTGGCGCCGCCAGTCCGGGTCGTAGTCTTGGCCCTGGCCGCCGAGCCCGTGGAAGTCGGCTTGGCCGCCGTGGTCTTGGCGGCCGCCTCCGTAGCTGTCCGCGCCGAGGTCGAGGTCCGCGACCCGGTCCCGCGAGCGGTTCCCGACCCGCCTGCCTTGGCCCGGGTGGCGTCGGCCCGGGCCAGCTCCTGCTCGAGCGCGCGGATGCGCTGCTGCAGTCGGGCGACCTCGTCGCGGGTGGCGATGCCGAGCGCGCCGAGCTGCCGCTTGACCTCGCGCTGGACCAGCCGGCTGACCGTCTCGCGGTTCTTCTGCGTGCGCCGCAGGAGGTCCTCGGCGACCCGGCTGACCTGCCCCGACTGCAGCTCGCCCTGCCTGGCCAGCCGGGCCGCGACCCGCTCGGCCTGCGTCTTGGTCATCTCGGTCAAGCTGGCCAGCGCCTGCAAGTACTGCTCTCTCCCGCTCGCCATCTGGGACACCTCCGAACCCCGTCCGACCGCATCTACCAGCCCGGATTCTAGCAACGCGCGCCGGCAGAGGAAGACGCGCGCAGGGGCTTGGGGAGGGTCGGTGTGGTAAAACCCGTTCACTCCTGGGAGCCTCCAAGGGCCGGGAGTTGGCGCGAGGAGGGTCCGTGGCGAGCAAGGCCGAGGTCGAGAAGCAACTCGGGGCGTTGCTCGCCCGCCTGGACGAGAACCGCGGCGGCGTGCGGGCGGCGATCCCCTCCCGCAAGGTGCTTCGCTGCTCGATCACCGACCTGGACACGTCGTGGTACTCGGTGATCGAGGACGGCCACGTCTCACCGCCGGGCGAGACCCCGCCGGGCGACCGCACCGACATCATCCTGCACGTCGGCTCCGACGACCTGGTCGACCTGATCGAGGGGCGGCTGTCGTTCCTGTCCGCGTTCACCTCGGGAAAGGTGAAGGTCGATGCGAGCATCATGGACATGCTGCGGCTGCGGGCCTTGCTGTAGGCCGGCGGCCGGCCAGCGGCCGGGGAGGACGCGCCGATGATCTCCCTCATCCCGATCCACGACCAGAACCCGACCCGGCGCCCGGCCGTGGTGACCTACGTCCTGATCGCGATCAACGTGGTCGTGTTCCTGCTCGAGCCGGTCGGCTTCGCGGTCTCGGGCGACCAGGGCAGCGCGGTCGCCGAGTGCCGCCAGATCGCGTTTTTCCGCAAGTACGCCGCGATCCCGCGCGAGCTCACCACCAACGAGCCGCTCCCCGTCACCGCCGGGCCCCCAGCCGGGCCGAACGCATGCCGGCCAGTCCGGCCCGACTACCGGAAGATCCCGTTCCTGTCGGTGCTGTCGTCCATGTTCCTGCACGGCGGCTGGCTCCACCTGCTCGGCAACATGCTGTTCCTGTTCGTGTTCGGCAACAACGTCGAGGACCGCCTCGGCCACATCCGCTACCTGCTGTTCTATCTCGCCTGCGGCTACGTGGCCGCCTACGGGTTCGCGCTCACCAATCCCAACAGCACCGACACGCTGGTCGGCGCGTCGGGCGCGGTGGCCGGGGTACTCGGCGCCTACCTGGTGCTCTTCCCGCGGGCGCGCGTCACCAGCCTGGTGCCGTTCCTGCTGTTCCTGCCGATCCGGCTGCCGGCCTGGGTCGTGCTCGGGTCCTGGTTCGTACTGCAGTGGCTGTACTTCCAGGGCGGCGGCATGGGCGCGGGCTCCAGCGTCGCCTACTTCGCCCACGTGGCCGGCTTCGTCGCCGGCATCGTCGGGGTGATCCTCCTCGGCGGGCTCAGCCCGGCCCGCCGCCCGCCGCCGCCGCCGCAACAGGCGCGTTGGGACCGCTACGCCTGAGCCGCCGGGAGCTCGCGCAGCAGGGGCGTGGCCGGACCGGCGGCGTTGGCGAGCAGGGCCGCCGGGGCCGGCAGGTCGGCGTGGGCCACCTCACGGAACCCGAGGCGGGCGAAGAACCCGGCACCCTTGGCGGCCAGGACGCCGACGCGGCGGACCCCGGCGGCGCGCAGCCTGAGGCAGGCGGCCAGCACCAGGCGGGTGCCGACCAGGCGCCCCTGGTAGTCGCTGGCGACCGCGATGCCGCGCAGCAGGGCCTCGTCGCCGTGCCGGTTCCAGGCCAGCGTGCCGACCACCCGCTGCCCGTCGACGGCGACCAGGGTCGAGCGGATGCGGCTCGGCGCCTGCTCGCCGGACAGGCTGGCCTCGCGGAGCAGGGCCGCGACCGCTTCGGCCTCGGCTGGGACCGCCTCGCGCACGCACGGTCCGGGCGGCGCCAGCAGGCCCCTGAGGTCGGCGAGCAGGTGGTCCGGCGCGGACGGCAGGTCGAGCAGGCCGGCCGGGCGCACCACCCCGGTGAGCACCAGGGCGGTGTCCCAGCCGACCCCGGCGGCACCCTCCAGGTCGGTGTCGGCCCGGTCCCCCACCATCAGGAACGGGCCGCCGCCGATCGCGGCCGCCGCGGTCTCGAACAGGGCCGGCTCGGGCTTGCCTGCCACCTCGGGACGGACGCCGGTGGCCGTGGTGAGCAGGGCCAGGAACGCCCCGTTGCCGGGGACCGACCCCTCCGGGGTGGGCAGGGTGGTGTCGGGGTTGCTGCCCACGAACCGGGCCCCGCCCTGGATGGCGAGGCAGGCGGCGGCGAGCCTCGCGTAGGTGACCTCCGGGTCGATGCCGGCCACGACCAGCTGTGCCTCCCGCCAGGCCGGCGGCTCGACTATGTCGGCGCCGGCCTCCTCGAGGGCTCGGCGCAGCCCGGGGCCACCGACCACCAGCGCCTTCACGCCGGCCAGCGCGGCCTTGCCGCCGAGCAGGTGGACCACGGCCTGGGACGAGGTGAGCACCTCCTCGGCCGCGGCCCGGACCCCGAGCCCTTGCAGCTTGGCGGCCACCTCCTCGGGCGGCCGGTAGGAGTTGTTGGTCACGAACGCCACCGCGACCCCGAGGTCGCGGACGCCCCGCAGCCCCTCCGGCGCCCCCGGGATCACCTGGTCGCGGAGGTAGACGACGCCGTCCAGGTCGCACACGACAGCCCGGTACCGCCCGGCGAGCGGCCCGGGGTCAGCCACGGCGTCCGCTGTCCCCGGGGGGCGCGGCCCGCTCGACCCGGGCGAGCGCCTCCTCGTAGGCGGCCACCCCCGGCCGCATGGCCAGCGCGAGCCGCAGATGCCCGGCAGCGAGCGCGCGCTCGCCCACCCGGGACAGGCACAGGGCCAGGCCGAAGTGGGCGTAGTCGTTGGTCGGGTCGATCTCGAGCACCTTGGCGAACGCGGCCCGGGCGTCGCTGGGGCGGCCGGCCTCGTAGTACGCCCGCCCCAGCGCCTCGCTCACCGAGGCCTGTTCCGGGGCCAGCTTGCGGGCCCGCTCCAGCACGGTCGCGGCCTGGTGCGGGTTGTGCCCGGCGAGCAGCTCGGTGCCGGCGCGAAACAGCTCGTAGGCGTCGGCTTCCACGGCGATCACCTCCAAGCGCGGGACGGCCCCCACCCGTCCCGCCGGCCCGCCGGGAGCACGGGACGCCGACCGCTCGGATGGGGGGATACCCGGACAACGGTACACCGGCCAGCGTGCCCCACCTGGCGGGGGGCCGACCGAGCTTGCTACAACGAAGGCCATGACCGCCCACCTGCCCACGGCGACATGGTAGCCGCCGCCCCCTTCCGGGGCCTCCGCTTCGACCCGGCCGTGGTCGGCGACCACGGGGCGGTGACGGCCCCTCCCTACGACATGGTCCCGCCCGACGCGAGAGGCGCTTACGAGGCCAGGAGCCCGTACAACGTGGTCCGCCTGACCTTGGCGCGGGGCGCCCGCGACGACCCCGCCCGCTACGACCACGTCCCCCGGCTGCTCGACGCCTGGCGGGACGAGGGCGCCCTGCTGCTCGACCCTGCGCCCGCGCTCTACCTGTACGAGGAGGCCTACCTCGTGCGGGCCGAGCGGCGAGTGCAGCGCGGCGTGCTCGCCACCGTCACCCTCGACGACTCGGGTACCGCCGTCCTGCCCCACGAGCGGACCATGGCCGGCCCGGTCGAGGACCGGCTGCGCCTGCTCGAGGTGACCAGGGCCAACCTGTCGCCCCTGTTCGGCGTCTACGCCGGCGGCGGCCGGGCCGCCGCGGTGCTCGACGACCTCATCACATGGCGTCCGGCGGTCGAGTGCGTCGACGAGACCGGGGTGGAGCACCGGCTGTGGCCGGTGACAGACCCGGGCCGGATCGCAGCGTGGCGCGAGCAGCTCGCGGGCCAGCAGGTGCTGATCGCCGACGGCCACCACCGCTACCAGGCCTCGCTCCGCTACCGGGACGCCAGGCGCGTGGCCGCGCCGCACGGCCGCCCGGCGCCCTGGGACGAGGTGCTGATGTTCCTGGTCGACGCCGACCAGCACGGCCCCTCCATCCTGCCCGTGCACCGGCTGCTGGCCGACCTTCCCGCCTCCGCCGTGCTCGGCGCCCTGGCCGACGACTTCGAGGCCCGGGAGTCCAGTGGGGTCGAGGAGCTCGAGGCGGCCCTGGCCGCGCTGCCCCTGCCGGTGGTCGCCTTCGGCCTGTACGGCGGCGGGCGGAGCCGCCTGCTCGTCGCCCGCGACCCCGCCTCCATGGCACTCGAGACCGGGCTCGACCGGGCCCCGCTCGACGTCGAGGTCCTGCACGGCCCGGTCCTGGCCAAGCGTCTCGGGGTGACCGACTTCGAGGCCCGGGTCGGCTACGAGGCCGACCTGGCCCGGGCGGTCAGGCGGGTCGACGAGATCGGGCCGGCCAGCGTCGTGGTGCTCCGCGCCGCCTCGTTCGAGCAGGTGGTCGGGATCGCGCGGGCTGGCGGCACGCTTCCCCAGAAGACCACCTCGTTCCTGCCCAAGCCCCGCGACGGCCTGGTCCTACGACCCCTCGACCCCGCCACGCCCGCGGTGGCCCACGGCACGGCGTAGGCCCCGCGCCCAGCACCGGGCGGCACCGGCCGCGCCCAGCACCGGGCGGCACCGGCTGCGCCCAGAAGGAGCTGACGGCCGCGCCCAGCACCGGGCGGCACCGACTGCGCCCAGCACCGACCGCCATGGCCGGCCTGGTCGCGGGTAGACTCGCGCCGACTCTGGACCGAGACGAGGAGGCCGCCCGTGAGCGTGCTGGACGCCCTGCCCGCCGGCGTGACCGGCATCGACACCCACATGGGGGGCCAGTCGGAGATCACCGCCGGCTTCCTGGTGCGTGCAGAGCGGCCGGCGCTGATCGAGACGGGCCCGGCCAGGGTGGCCGGCGCGATCGCCGAGGGCGTGGCCCGGGCCGGGCTCTCCCCCGACGACCTCGCCTGGATCGTGGTCACCCACGTCCACCTCGACCACGCCGGCGGCGCGGGCGACCTCGTGCGGACCTTTCCCAACGCCACGGTCGTGGTCCACCCGGCCGGGGCGAGGCACCTCGTCGACCCGGAGCGCCTGCTGGCCAGCTCGGCCAGGGTCTTCGGGCCGCTGATGGACACCGTCTACGGCGGCCTCACCCCGGTCGAGGCCGGCCGCATCAAGGCGGCCGAGGACGGCGACACGCTCGACCTTGGTGGGCGCCGGCTCGAGATCATCCACGCCCCCGGTCACGCCAAGCACCACGTCGCGGTGTTCGAGCCCGACCTCGGGGCGTTGTTCGCCGGCGACGGAGTCGGCACCCTGCTGCCGTCGACCGGGGTGCTCCGCCCCGCCACGCCGCCGCCCGACTTCGACCGCGACCTCGCCGTGGCCAGCCTGCGCGCCTTCGCCGAGCGCAGGCCCGAGCACCTGGTGCTCACCCACTTCGGGCCCATCACCCCGCCGGCCGACCGCCTGGCCGAGGCCGAGGAGAAGCTGCTCCGCTGGTGCGAGACCGCCGAGGCGGCCGCCCGCGAGCACGGTGTCGAGCTCGACCACATCGAGGCCGCGCTGCGAGAGCGGTTCGAGCGGGAGGAAGGTCACGAGGCGGCCGACCCGGACCGCCTCGAGCTGCTGAACACCTACCAGTCCAACGCCGCCGGCCTGGCCCGCTGGATCAAGCTCAGGCAGCAGGACGCCGGCTCGCCGTCCTGACCGGCGCGGCGTGCCGCTGCTGCCCATCACCACCGGTCCCAGGCCACCTGGCGTCGGTCCCAGGCCACACCTGGCGTTGCGTGCCTGGAGGGCCGGTGCCATCGTTCTGGTGGATCCGCGGGTCCACCAGAACACGCTCCCCCACGACCTCCAACAGCGCCGGTGCCATGGTCGGGCTGCTCGGCTGATCGACCAGATGGAAGCTAAGCACCTGCTCAGCAGTCCTGTCCGTAACTTGGCGGGAAGGCCCTGGTCGCTGGCCCGGGCTACGGGCAGAACTTCTGGTGACCTGCTTAGCCGGCCTCGAGGGCGGCCAGCCGGTCGGCCGCGTCGAAGAACGACGGGTCGGCCTGGACCACGCGGGCGAACGCATTGCGGGCGACGGCGGCGTCGCCAGCCTGCTCGGCGAGCGCGCCCTCGGCGTAGGCGAGGCGCAGGTGGTGGTCGGCCAGCTCGGTCGGCCAGCGGGCGTGCCGGCGGATCAGGGCCATGCCGGCGGCCGGCTGGCCCAGGTCGCCATAGGCGGACGCAGCCACGAGCAGCAGCTCCGCCGCGGTGTCGGGCTCCATCCTCGCTCGGTCGACGGTCTTGAACAGCTCGATCGCCCGCTCGGGCCGGCCGAGCGCCCGCTCGATGTCGGCGAGCACGGCGGTCAGGTCGACACCGCCCGAGATCCGCTGCGCGGCGGCCAGCTCGGTCCGCGCGGCCCGGAACTCCCCCGTCCGGTACAGCGCCATGCCGAGGACCTCGCGGGCGGCGGACGACCGGGGCGCGGCCCGCTTGGCCGACCGGGCCGCGCGCACGGCCGCCTGGCCGTCGTCGTCGGCAAGGGCGACCACCGCCTCGGCGAGCGCGTGCGCCGCGTCGTTGAACGCGTTGGGCCGCACGGTCTGCCGCAACTCGTCGAGCACCTCACCCGGGAGCGTCTCCGAGACCGGCATCTCCGGCTCGTCCGGCTCCGTCGCCCGGGGCGGCGCCGCCCCGGACCGCCCACCCCGGCCACCGGGCGGGCGGTCCCCGCGCCCGGCGGCAGGGCGGTCCCCGCGCCCGGCGGCAGGACGGTCCCCGCGCCCGGGGATGGGGCGGCGGGCGCCCCGCCTGCCCTCGCGATCATCGCCGCGCCCGGCGGCCGGGCGACCTTGGGCCGGGCTGCTGGGACGCCGGTCCTGGGCGGGTCGTTCCGAGCGCCGCCGGTCGGCCGAGCGCTCGGCATCACGCGG
>DASYUT010000124.1 GCA_036000965.1 Actinomycetes bacterium | reverse complement strand
GGCCAGGCGGGCGCGCCGGCCGGCGCCGCACCCGGGCGTGCGCGCGCTCACCGAGCGGGAGCGTGAGGTGGTGGTGTTGGTGGCCGAGGGGCTGGCCAACGAGGAGATCGCCGAGCGGCTGGTGGTCAGCCCCGCGACCGCCCGCACCCATGTCAGCCGGGCGATGGGCAAGCTGGGCGCCCACGACCGCGCGCAGCTGGTGGTGGTCGCCTTCCAGGCCGGCCTGGCCGCCCCGGACGCACGCTGACGCCCGGCCGGCTACGCGCCGCGGCGTAGGCGCGGCACCTCCATGTGCAGCACAAGAGCCGCTCGCCAGCCGACGACGCGGGTACGCCCCCACCCCAACACTGGGGTCGGTAACGATGCTGCGACCCAAAGCGAGGTGACCGATGACCGCATCGCATGTCCTGGCCGTGCTGCTCACCTTCGGGGGCGAGGGGTGGCGGCATGGGTGGGGGCCCGGCGGCGGGTGGGCGTGGCTGTCAACCGGCGACGACGCGACGCGGCCTACCGGTGGAGCACGGCGTCACGGGCCGTTGCCGCGCGGCTGTGGGACACCCTGGCCGACCGCTACCGCGTGCCCGGTCGGGTGGCCCTGGTGATCGCGCCGCAGATGGCGCACGCGCTGGCCGAGGAGCCCGGCCTTGACCCAGCGCCGCAGACCGCGACGGGCTGCGGGTCGACGCCGCCGTCACCGCCTGGTGCAGCCGCCACCTGACCAACAAGGAGATCTCATGACCGCCACGCCCGACAAGGAGGACGAGCCATGAACCCATTGCACGCCGACCTGGCCCTGCGGCGCGCCAAGCCGCGGGTCGCCTGGCTGCTGGAGGAGCCCGAGGCCGGGCGGCGGACGCCGGCCGGCCGACGCCACCGCCGGCGCCGCCGCCTGACCCGAACGAAAGGCTCACACATGCAGACCGTCTGAGCTAACAGGCACACCGAAAGGAGGTGTAGGCATGGCAGTCCAGGACGTGGTCGTGGTCTCGGTTCCCGTGTCCGATCAGGAGCGGGCCAAGGCGTTCTACGTCGACAAGCTGGGGTTCGAGCTGCGGCGCGAGGACGACTCCGTTCCAGGGATCCGCTGGGTCCAGTGGCCCCCAGGAGGTACCACCGCGCTGACGCTGGTCACCTGGTTCGAGTCGATACCTCCCGGCTCCTTGAACGGGGCTCGTGCTCAGGTTGAGCAACCTCCAGACCGACTATTGCCCGACCGTCTCCCCGCCACTGCTCACCCCCTTTTCTTCAGCGGCAAGTAGCATTGCGATCTATCTAATGGAGCATGTATGCCTGAGGTGGAGCTGACGGCGGGAACCATCGACTACCAAGACACCGGCGGCGACGGTCCAGTGCTGGTCTTGTTGGAGGGTGTCCTCATGGACGGGTCGGTGTGGGAACCGATGGTCGCCGACCTGCAGCGCGACCATCGTTGCGTGGTTCCCACGCTTCCCCTGGGCTCGCATCGCCGACCGATGCGGCCCAACGCCGATCTCTCGCTCTCGGGCTTCGGCCGAGTCGTCGCCGAGCTGCTGGAGCGCCTGGACCTGCGCGACGTGACGCTGGTGCAGAACGACCACGCGGCTGCGGTCCTTTGACCGTCCCGCGCTGGTGGTTTGGACGCCTGAGGATCGCGTGCAGCGCCCCGAACACGGTCGGCGTCTGGCCGACCTGCTACCGGATGGATCAGGCTCCGTGGCCATTCCGCTGCAACGCGGCCAGGGGCCGGTACCGGCCACCCTGCCCGTCATCGGTACACCCCCCGCTGTCCACCATCCCCCGGCCCGGCCGCCTCGGCTCCGGGTCCTTCCCGTCGACACGACCAGGCTGGGACGCTCCATCTCCGCCGGGACCCGCGTGTCCGGCTCCCAACGCTCCCCGTTTCCCAGCGCCACGGTCGCGCGGACCATGTCGAGGACGTCCACGCCCTTCGCCTCCGCCCCCGTCCGGCACACCGAACACCTCCGCGGCAGTCCGTTCCGCGTCCAGCAGCTCCGCCTCCGCGATCGATGGCTCCTGTGGCGCGAAGTAGCGCAGCAGCGTGGCCGCGGCCATCACGTGCAACCCGGGCACGTGCAGGTTGTCCAGGACCGCGGGCAGCTTCGTCATCGCATGCCCAAGCAGCCGCTTCCCGCCCTCCACAGGTCCTGGTCCAGCTTCGCGCGCTGAGCGATGTCGTCTTCCTGCCTCGCCCGGACCTTCTGACGGAACTTCGGGGTCCTCCACTCGGCGCTCGACGGTGCGAAGGCTGACGTTCGCGTGCTCCGCTGCCTGGCGTTGCGACAGGCCAGCCGCGAGCGCCTCGATGATCAGCGGGGTCGCTCAGCCTCCTCGGCGTCCCCACCCGTACCCCCTTCGTTCCGCGTCACGTGCAGCGTCGGGCCGGGCTCGACCAGACTCACGCCATGCCACGCCGCCTCGAACGCCTGCCCCGGGGTGACCTCCGCCAGGGTCCGGTCGACGCGGATGCGTCCCTCGGGGGAGTACTGCGCGGCCAGGCGTGCCTGGTCGAGCGTGCCTAGGAGGTCGTTCAGCTCCGCCAGCACGGGCGCCCACTGCCGCGGTGGCGTGTCCCGGAGCCTGCCGAGGAGGCCGGCTTCGGCGTCCCTGGCGGCGCGTTCGAGCTCCCCGCGGACGCTGGCCAGGATCCGCCCGAGCGCAGCGCAAGCGGCTCGAGCGCGCTGCTGGCCGCGGTCCGGCGCGAGCCGCCCCGCCCGGCCAGGCACCGACCGGGGCGAGCCGCTCAACCGAAGCTGTCAGGCCTGGCCGGCGGCCGGGTATCGTGGGGCCTGTCGCTGGCGCCGTGCCGCGGCACAGGACCAGGGGCGAGGGCATGGAGGGCAGGTCGACCGCGTGGGACACGCTGCGTGTGCCTGGCGACCCGCCGCTGGCCGGCGGGCGGACCGGGGTGGGGCCCGACCCGGTGGTCGCGGTGCACGGCATCACCGCCCAGCACCGTGCGTTCTCCGCGGTCGCGCGCCACCTGCGCCACCCCGCCGGCCTGGCCGCGCCGGACCTCCGCGGCCGGGGCGACTCCGGCAAGCCACCGTCCGGCTACGGCTTCGAGACCCACGCAGGCGACGTGCTGCGCGTGCTCGACCATCTCGGGATCGAGCGGGCGCTGCTCGCCGGCCACTCGATGGGGGCGTTCGTGGTCGAGCAGGTCGCCCTCACCGCGCCAGACCGGGTGCGGGCCCTGGTGCTCCTCGACGGGGGCTGGGCCAGTGCCGGCCCGGCGGGCGCCGAGGGCGCCCGGCGCGACCCGGACCTGGAGGCGGGCCTGGCCCGGGCGTTCAGCCGACTCACCATGACGTTCCCGAGCCCCGACGCCTACCTGGACTACTGGTTCCCGGGGCAGGGCCTGACCCTGGACCGGCTCGCGCCCGAGCTGGCCGACTACTTCCGCTACGACCTCGCCGAGGTCGAGGACGGGTGGCAGCCGAAGGCGCTGCTGGCCGCGGTCCAGGAGGACGCCGCCTGGGGCGCCTCCCGGGGCGCGACCGCCGACGCCCTCGCGCGCGTCGGCTGCCCGGTCGCGCTGGTCCGGGCGGCTGAGGGCTTCTTCCCCGGGACGCCCCCGCTGGTCTCCGGCCAGGCCCGCGACGTGCTGGCCGGCGCGCTCGACCTGCGCGTGGACCTCGCGCTGCCCGGCACCGACCACTACACCATGCTCCAGGACCCGCACGCCGCCCTGGTCGCCGAGGTGATCGACCGGATGGTCGCGGAGCCTGCCGGCACCCCGGAGGTCGACAAGCCCGCCGCGTCCGCGTGATCCTCGGCGCCTCTCAGTCCAAGTGGCGCTCGCCGTTCTCGATGTGGCCCAGCAGCCGGGCCCGGACCTCCGCCGCCCGCTCGACGAGCGGGCCGTGGCCGCAGCCCTCGAGGACCACCTCCTGGAGCGCTCCGCCGCCGTCAGCGTAGCGGTCCAGCACCGCCCGCATCTGGGACACGTGGGGCTGGGGCGGGAACACGTCCGGCCCGGGCCATCCGGGCACCGCGCCGAGCGACCCGAGCGTGCCGAAGTCGAACATGGACTGGTCGGAGATCACCTGGTCGGCGTCGCCGCGCAGCCACAGCACGGGCGGCTTGTCCGCGATCCCGGCGAAGGCGCTGGTGTCGCACCACCTGGCCGAGAAGGCGTTGTTCACCCCGCTGACGCCAGGCGCCACCCCCGGCCAGTTCGGGGAGGTGGCCAGGTCGCCGGGGTAAGCGGTGTCCCCCACCGCGGTGAGCAGCACCTCGGCGATCAACTCGTCCTCGTCGGGCGCCTTGTACGCCGGTGACCAGAAGAACGTGCGCATCACCACCCGCGGGCTGGAGACTGGCTCCTCCTCGGAGTCGTCGCCGGCCGCCAGGCGGCGCACGAAGTCCGGCGCGGCCGTGCCCGCCCCGCTACCGGCGTAGTCGTCGTAGCAGGGGGTTCCCTCGACGTCCTTGGTGCCGCCGAACCCGTACGGCGACAGCGGCGCCACCAGGAGGATGCTGGCCAGCTCCTGGCCGTGGTCGATGGCGTACTGCTGCAGGACGCCGCCGCCGTTGGACCAGCCGGCGGCGTGGACCCGGCCGCTCCCGGCCCAGCCGAGCGCCTCCACCAGCGCGTGGAGGTCGTCGCTCCAGTCGCGCAGCCCCCGGGTCGCGTCGATCGGCTTTGCCTCGGTCCGCCCGAAGCCCCGCAGGTCCGGCGCGACCACCCGGTAGCCACCGGGGAGCCCCGTGGTCACGTCCTGCCAGAAGCGGCCGGTCGTGAGGTTGCCGTGGATGAGCAGCACCGGGATGCCGTCCTCTGGGCCCTGCACGAAGCAGTGCGTCCGGATCCGGGCGGTGTCCACGACGACACGCTCCATCCCCGCACCTCCTGACCGACTCCGCCCTGCGCTCGCGCGATACCTTACGGCAGATCGCGACGGCAGATCGCGGGACGCTCGCCCCGCCGAGACCCTTGCGGACCCTCGCCCCCCGCAGGCCCAGGCTCGCAACCAGCACTGGCTGTGGCTGCACCCAGCGGCTTCCCCCGACCGGCGCGCCCTTCACTCGTCTGGAATATGCTCGCCTCGGTCTGGGCGCTCGGTCGGGAGGGGATGACATGGAGGTCGCCGAAGGCGTGCACCGGCTCACGCAGGGCGTGGTGAACTTCTACCTGGTCGAGGACGGGGGGAAGCTCGTGCTGGTCGACGCCGGGGCGCCCCGCGACTGGGACCTTCTGGTGCGCACCGTGGCCGCCCTCGGCCGCGGGCTGGACGACCTGGAGGCCGTGCTCCTCACCCACGCCCACCCCGACCACATCGGGTGTGCCGAGCGCGCCCGCACGACGGCCGGCGCACCGGTCTGGGTCCATGACGCGGACGCCGAGGTGGCCAAGGGCGCAACGCCCGGGAAGAACGACGGCAAGGCCAGGTCGTACCTGCTGCGGGTCGAGTTCTACCGGACCCTGTTCTCGCTCGTGCGCCGCGGGGCCGCCAGGATCGTCCCTGTCCAGGAGGTGTCCACGTTCGCCGACGGGGAGACGCTGGAGGTGCCGGGACGCCCCCGTGCCGTGCACGCGCCCGGGCACACCCCCGGCAGCGCCGCCCTGTTCCTGGAGGGACGGCGCGTGCTGCTGACCGGAGACGTGCTGGCGACCAGGAACCCCCTCACCGGCCGGATCGGCCCGCAGATCATGCCGTCGGGCCTCAACCGCGACACCCCGCAGGCGCTCAGGTCGCTCGACGTCCTGGACAGTGTCCCGGCCGCCGTGCTCCTCCCCGGCCATGGCGAGCCCTGGACCCAGGGCGCGGCCGAGGCCGCGCGCCTGGCCAGGGCGGCCGGTCCCTCGTAACCCGGCGGAGAAGGCGCGCAGCTCCTGGCCGGTCTGGCCCGGCGCCTCCCGGGGCGGGAAGCGGCAGCGGTCCAGGCCCCGAGGTCCGGTCTCGGCCTCCTCCCAGCCGCGTGGTCCGCCTCGGGCCTCATGCCAGCCGTGCGGTCCGGGAGGTCCCGAACCGCTTGGCGACCAGGTCCTTGAGGCCGTGGGGGAAGTCGCGGCGCGCGGCGACGTGGCTGCTGACCAGCTCGAGCTGGGCGCTGGTGTCCCCGGCGAACGCGGTCGCGCACAGCTCGGGCACGACGTTGGCGAGCGCGACCACGGCGCCCGGGCAGCCCAGCGGCCCGGCGTAGGCCAGCAGCGCGGATGAACCGACGTAGACCCAGCCCTGGAACCCGTTCAGCTCCGCGAGCAGGCGCTCCGGGTCACCCGAGGAGTCCTTGACGCCCTGGACGGCCAGCTCCGGCAGCAGGTCGACGGGGACGCCGGGCGACGACGCCTCGGGGAAATGGTAGGCGAGCACCGGACGGCCCGCGGCGGCGCCCGCCACCGCCTCGTAGTAGGAGCGCGGGTCCCTGACCCGCGAAGGCGAGAGCGCGAGCACCGCGTCGGCGCCGTGCTCGACGGCCGCCCTGGTCAGCGCCACGGCCTGGCGGGTGGCCGGGGCGCCGGTGCCGGCGACCACCGGGATCGTGGCCGGCACGGCCCGCCGGACCTCGGCGAGCAGCTTGGTGCGCTCGTCGAAGGTGAGTGCGGCGGCCTCGCCGGTCGAGCCCGCAACCACGATGGCGCGCACGCCGAGCTCGGCGACCCGGGCGGCGTGGTCGGCGGTGGCCTTGGCGTCGACCTCGCCGATGGCGTCGAACAGGGTGACCAGGGCGACGGCGACGCCGGTGAACAGCGGGGGCGCGGTCATGCCCGTCCGTCCGGGCAGAAGCGGCGCCGGGCGGCGCCGGCGGGCGCCTTCGTCTCGGGTCGCGGCACCGGAGACCTCCTTGCGGTGGGTGAGGGCGCGACAGCGCTAGGAGAATACCGCTC
Source organism: Actinomycetes bacterium (assembly GCA_036000965.1). Classification (NCBI taxonomy): domain Bacteria; kingdom Bacillati; phylum Actinomycetota; class Actinomycetes; species Actinomycetes bacterium. Next base: position 109,135 of record DASYUT010000124.1, on the reverse strand, counting down.
GCTGCCATGGTGGCTTTGCGCCCGCACCCGGGCTTGGGTAGGTTGCGCCCATGAGCCCCGCACGCCAGCCCGCTGCCCGCAGGGTGGCCATGGCGCTGTTCTTCTTCCCGCGGGGCGGCTCCGCCTACGTCGCCCGCCACCTGGCCCGGCTGCTGCCCGCCGCCGGCTGGGACGTGACGCTGGTCGCCGGCTCGCTCGGCGCCCCAGGCGACCCCACCCACGCGCCCGACTTCTTCGCCGGGACCCGCGTCCGGCCGGTCGACTACACCGCCGCGGCCGACCTCCCCGACCCGGTCGAGGCGGACGTGCCGTTCCAGCCCTCCTACGAGGACCGCCCGGGCGCGCCCGACCGCGTGTTCGCCCCGGTCGGCGACGGCGCCTACGAGCGGCTGGTCTCGGCCTGGGAGAAGGAGCTCGGGCAGGCCGGCGCGGCCAGCGCCGACGTGCTCCACCTGCACCACCTCACCCCGGCCAACGAGGCAGCGGCGCGCTCGCTTCCCACCGTCCCGGTCGTCGGCCACCTGCACGGCACCGAGCTGCTCATGCTCAGGGAGATCGAGGCCGGCCCGCCGCCCCACTGGACCTACGCCCGGTCCTGGGCCGAGCGGATGGGCCGGTGGGCCCGGGACTGCGACCGGGTCATCGTCCAGTCCCCCGACGCCGCCGCGCAGGCCAGGAGCCTGCTCGGGGTCGACCCCGCCCGGGTGACCTGCGTGCCCAACGGGGTGGAGGTGGCCCGCTTCGACCGCCGCCCCGCGCGCGGCGACGACCGGGTGGCGTTCTGGCGCCACTGGCTGGTGGAGGACCCACACGGGGTGGGACGGGTCGGGCGTGCCTGGCAGCGTCCGCTACGCAGAACGCGACCTGGACGCCTTCCGGGAGGACGGGCCGGTGCTGCTCTACGTCGGCCGGTTCACCGCCGTCAAACGCGTCGGCCTGCTGATCCGCGCCTACGCCCTGGCCCGGCACCAGCTCCGCGTCCGGGCGCCGCTGGTGCTGCTCGGCGGCCACCCCGGCGAGCTGGAAGGACGGCACCCCCTCGACGAGGTCCGCGACGCCGGCGTGCCCGACGTGTTCCTGGCCGGCTGGCGGCCCCAGGACACCCTGCCCGGCGCCCTCAACGCTGCCGACCTGCTGGTCCTGCCGTCGGTGCGGGAGCAGTTCGGCCAGGTGCTGGTGGAGGCGATGGCGTGCGGGCTGCCGGTCGTCGCGGTGGACGCGCACGGCCCGGCCACCATCGTCGAGCCGGGCCAGACGGGTTGGCTGGTGCCTCCCGACGACCTGGAGGCCCTCGCCGCCGCGCTGGTCGCGGCGGCGAACGACCCAGCCGGGCGGGCCCGGATGGGCGAGGCCGGCTGGCACGTGAGCCGGGCCCGCTACTCCCTGGAAGCGGTGGTAGCCGGCGTGACCGGCGCCTACCAGGAGACGCGCCCGGCCAGGCCATGAGGGCGCGCCGGCCGTCAGGCCCCCGCCAGTACCCGCGGCCGGCCAGGCCGTCAGGCCCTCGCCAGTCCCCCGCGGCCGGCCACGCGCCGGGCCGTCAGTGTCGAACGCCTGCGGGTACCCTGACCCTCGATCCTCCAGCACGCTTGGCAGAAAGCCACGGTTCCGGCCACGCGACGGCATCGTCGTGTTGTAGGCTGCCGACCCGTAGGAAGCCTCTCCACAGGTGGTAGCCCCGTGCGGCGAGTCGCTGTCGCGAACCAGAAGGGCGGAGTCGGGAAGACGACCACGGTGGTCAACCTCGGCGCCGCGCTCGCCGAGCTCGGCCGCCGGGTCCTCGTGGTCGACCTCGATCCGCAGGCCAACGCGAGCACCTGGCTCGGCACCGTCGACGCCCGAGCCCTCTACGAAGTCTTCGAGAACGGCGCGCCCCTGGACGGCGCCGTCCGGCCCACCGAAGTCAAAGGCCTCGACCTCGTCCCCTCCTCATCCTGGATGACCAGAGCCGAACGCAACGCCGCCACCCAGGCCGGCGCCGAGATGATCCTGCGCCAAGCCGTGGAAGAGCTCCCAGCCGGCGCCTGGGACGTCATCCTCATGGACTGCCCCCCAGCGCTCGGGCTGCTCTCCTACTCCGCCCTCGCCGCCTGCGACGAGGTCCTCATCCCCGTCCAGACGCGGGTCATGCCACTCGGCGGCCTGGTCGCCCTCAACCAGACCATCGACACCGTCAAGGTCCGGCTCAACCGGCGGCTGCGCCTGTCGGCCGTCCTCCCCTGCCAGGTCGACCGCACCACCCTGTCCCGGGAAATCGGCGACGCGCTCCGCCAGCGGTTCGGCGACATCGTCATGCAGACCAGCATCCGCGACAGCGTCCGCGTCGCCGAAGCACCCGGCCACCGGCAGCCGGTCACCACCTACGCCCCCGACAGCGCCGCGGCAGCCGACTACCGCGCCGCCGCAGTCGAGTTCGACGCGAGGAGCGCTGCGCATGGTCAGGCGCAAGCGGATGGGCGCGTACAACGCGCTTGACGACCTGCTACCCGGACCGCCAGCAGCACGGCCCGGCGCCGAGCGGACCCCCCATCCCGCGCCAGGCCCGCCCAAGCGGACCACCAGGCCCAAGCGGATGGGCCTGTACAACGCGCTCGACGACCTCCTTCCCGGACCCGGGTCCGGACCGGAGCCAACCGGGCTCGACTGGTCCTCACTCGACTGGGCCGGGCCCGACCGGGGCGAGCCCGACCGGGGCGAGCCCGACCGGAGCGGCGCCGCCCCACCGGCACCATCCGCCCCGCCAGCCCGTCCGGGAACCACCCGCGCCCGCCGCAGCAGCAGCCCCGAGCCGTTCCACGACCTGCTCCCCGGCCCCCCGGCTCCGCCCGCACGCGCGGCCGGTGCCGGCGGGCCGGGGACCGGCACCGGCGCCCGGGGGACCGGCGCCCGCGGGACCGGCACCGCCGGGACCGGGGGAACCGCGATCTTCGACGCGCTCGACGACCTGCTCCCCGGCCCACCGGCCCCGGCCGCGCGGCCAGCCCGCGTGCGGGCCAGCTTCTCGCTGCCCCCCGACGTCCTCGACGCCCTCCGGGACGCCGCCGCCCACCTGTCATCCGGCCCAGGCCGGATGACCCTGGCCGAACTGGCCGAGCAGGCCCTGCGCACCGAGGTCGACCGGCTCGCCGACCAGCACAACCGCGGCCGCCCCTTCCCCCGCCGCCCCGGCCGATAGCGCCCCGGGCTGAGGGCGGCGCACCAGTCCGGACCGGTGTGCTCCAGGTCGACGCGGCCTCCGGTCCACCCTGGCCGGGCGGTCAGCCGCGCCGGCAGCGTCACAACTGGCGTCAAGGGTCCGTGCGTAGCAGAATGCCTCGACCAGCACGGCCGGGAGCCCCGGACGTTAGGTGCCCGGGGCGAGAGTTGCAGCTCTCCCCCGGGCGTGGCCGACCTCTCGCAGGAGGCCGACCTATGAACTCTAGCCTGCTCTGGATGGGTGTGGCAGCCGCGTTGCTCGCCATCCCGCCACTGCTCCTGATGGAGCGACCCAGGCGAAGGCCTGGACGATGACCGCCAGGCACGGCGAGATCAGCATCCTCGACCTGGCGGTGACCGCCAAGGCGGCCGCCCAGCTCCTGTTGCGCTGGAGTACGGCGGCCGCTTGGTCAGGGTCCCGCCCCCACCCGAGGTCCGATCGGCGTCCTGGGCGCTGCTCTTCTGGTCGATGGACCTGGCCGCAGTCGCTCGCGCCTAGGCGAGAAGCCGGGGGGCGGGTGTCGCAGCGCCGCCTCCCGGTCAGGGGAGGGACCACCCCGGCCGGCCGGTGCTTGCAGCCCGGCCGGCCGGGGCCTCCCCGACCTGGGGTTCCAACGGCGACCAGGACGGCGGCCTGCGACGCGATCGGCGCTGCGGGCCAGCTTCACCTGCCGCCGACGTATCAGGGCAAGGCGTCCTGGCTCTTCCTGGCAGGCGGGGATCCACGACGGGTCCTCGATCTCGATACCGACAAGGCCGGCGGCTGCTGCACCGATGTTGCGTGGTCGGCGCGACAGGGATGTTGCGTGGACCACGCGACAGGACAGGGCCCACCGACGTCGAGCGGCCCGGACGACAGGACCGGACACGACAGGACAGGAACAGGACAGGAACAGGACAGGACCCGATGCAGCTGATCACCCGAGAGGAACTCAAGGGCAGGCTGGACGCGAACCAGGACGTGAAGCTGGTCATGGCCGTTGGCCCCTGGGAGTTCCGCGCCAAGCACATTCCCGGCTCGCTCGGCTTTCCCAGCCCCCGGTGCGCACTCCGCGAGCTCCAGCGCGACGACGAGATCATCGTCTACGCCAACAACCATCATCGCATCAACACCACCGCCGCCTACCACGCCCTCAGCGCCCACGGCTACCGCAATGTCTGGTGCTACGCGGGTGGGCTGGTCGACTGGGAGGACGCCGGGTACCCAGTCGAGGGCAACACCGTGGGCGCCGCTGCCGACCGTCGCTGGCCACACGGGCACAGCCCGCGCGGGCGGGAGCTGAACGGTGCCTGTCCTCACTGCGACAACGGCTGGTCCGGGCACGGCTGGCCCCCAGCGCCAGGCCAGCTCAGCCAGCCAGACGACCAGCACAGCACGGCCAGTGGCCCGCCAGCCACGCCATCCGCTCCCGTTCCAGCCGGCGGTGGATCCTTCCCGGTCGAGGCCGCGCTCATCGGCCGATAGCCCACCGTCGCTGACGACCTCACCCGGCGGCGGCTGCGGGCGGCCTCGGGGTGCGGGCCCGAGCTCGATGTCCAGCCGCGCCCTCATGCCGCTGGTCGTTCAGGGCTGGCCTTGGCGACCGCCTTCGGCGACGGCGTCGCCAGCGTCCACCAGCCGGACATCGCCAGCGTCTACCAACCGGGCGACGTGATCTTCTCGGCCACCTGGTACCGCAGGGAGACCGACCTGGCCGTGTACGCTCGACCGTGTCGTCGCGTCAGCGCCGGTAGCGGTAGGAACGGGGAGGGCCGACGAGCACGAAGGCGCGCGCAAGCAGATAGGCGAGCGTCGCCACGAACAGCAGCGTGCCGAGCAGCGTCACGACGTCCATCTCGACCTCCCTTGCTGGGTCTACTGGTTGTCTGCGCGTGTTCGCGTCGTGACCTACCCATGGCCACATCGGCCCACACCGAGCTGCGCAGTTCTACTGATCTTCGTCCCGCGGCGTTTACCCTGTCCCATCGGTCGGCGCCCACCGCGCCGCGTCACGGGCGCCTTCACCTCCCGTCCTCAGATTCCCGGTTCGTGCCGCCCTGGCTACACTTCGACGTGGCGCCGGTACTCGTCGAGGCGGGGGCGCACAGCGCGAGCCTCAGTCCTGACCGCAGCGACCTCGGACCGGAGCGGGTCGCCCTGGGGAGGTACCGGCTTGCTTCTCGCCCTGGCCGGGGACACGATGCTCGGCCGCAAGGTCGCGGCGGCCCTGGCTGGGACGCCGCCGGAGGTGCTCGTGGCACCCGAGGTGGCCGAGATCGCGCGGTCGGCCGACCTGTTCGTGCTCAACCTCGAGTGCTGCGTGTCGGAGCGGGGCAGCCCCTGGCCGGCGCCTGGCAAGCCGTTCTTCTTCCGGGCCCCGCCGCGGGCGGTCGAGACGCTGGTGGGGCTGGGCGTGGACTGCGTGACCTTGGCCAACAACCACGCGCTCGACTTCGGCGTCGAGGCCCTGCTCGACACGCTCGACCACCTGGGCCAGGCCGGCATCGCGGTGGTCGGGGCCGGGCCCGACGCCGACCGGGCCAGGCGCCCGGCGGTGCTGGAGGCAGGCGGGTTCCGCCTGGCGGTGGTCGGCGTGACCGACCACCCGGCCGACTTCGCGGCCGGGCCTGGTCGGCCCGGAGTGGCCTGGGCCGACCTCGCCCGAGGGGTGCCAGGGTGGCTCGCGGGCGCGGTCCGGCACGCCGACGCGGACGCCGACGCGGTGCTGGTCACCCCGCACTGGGGCCCGAACATGACCACGGCGCCGCTCCCATACGTCCGCCGCTGCGCCGCGGAGCTGCTCAGGGCGGGCGCGGCGCTGGTCGCGGGCCACTCCGCGCACGTGTTCCATGGGGTGGCGGGGCCGGTGCTCTACGACCTGGGGGACTTCCTCGACGACTACGCGGTCGACGCCCGGCTCCGCAACGACCTGGGGTTGCTGTTCCTGGTCACGGTCGACCAACGCGGCCCGGTCCGTCTGGAGGCGGTCCCGCTCCGCCTCGGCTACTGCCGCACGACCCTGGCCAGCGGTCGGGACGCGGCATGGGTGCGGCGGCGGTTCCACCAGGCGTGCGCGGCCTTGGGTACCGAGGTGGCCGAGTCGGGCGGCCGCCTGGTGGTGAGCTGGCGCTGAGGCCGGCGCCGGCGTCAGCCCGGCCGGGCGAGCCCGTGGTCGGCGAGCGGCCCGGCGACCAGGCCCCGGCGGTGGAGCAGTTCGGCCAGGCGGGGCAGGGCTTCCAGGGTGGCCCGCCACGACCCGCTCCTCGCGTAGTCGTGGAGCAGGATCGTGGCGCCTGGGGCGAGGTGGGCGGCCACGTCGGCGATGATGCTGGTGGCGGTCGCCTCGGCCCGCCAGTCGCGTCCCTCGGTGGTCCACAGGACCGGCTGGAGGCCGAGCAGGCGGGCCGCGAGGGCGGCTGTCCCGGACAGCAGGCCGTAGGGCGGGCGGAACCAGGCCGGTTCGGTGCCGGTGGCCGAGGCGACGGCGTCGCAGGCCCGGCGGAGGTCTTCGAAGGTGGCGGCCGGTGGCCGCCGGAGCAGGTTGCGGTGCTGGTCGCCGTGGACGGCGGCCTCGTGGCCGGCGGCGACCACCTCGGCGGCCAGGCCTGGCGACCGCCGTACCTCCTCGCCGAGCATGAAGAAGGTGGCGCGCCAGCCCAGGTCGCCCAGGACGCGCAGGAAGGCGGGGGTCGATGCTGGGACGGGACCGTCGTCGAAGGTCAGCGCGACATGGCCGGGTGTGCCGCTGCCGGCCAGCCTGGGGGTTGCCCGCCGCCGCACGGGCTCGAAGGCGGTGAGCGCCGGCGCAAGGTGCGCCGCCGCTGCCGCCAGACCGGCCCCGGCGAGCAGCGCGACCGCCCGCGCCATGTCCACCTCCCCGCTGGCGCATCCCTGTTGGCGCATCCCTGCCGGGCCCAGCATAGGAGAAGCGGCCGGGCCTTCCACCCGGGTCCCGGCCGCCCGCCGTGAGCAGCCGGCGCCCACCTGCCCGTCGGCACCACCGGCCGGCTACCACCGCCGGTGCGGTTCGCGCTGGTCAGAGCTGGTTGAGCTGCTGGAGGGCGGGCCAGAACGAGGGTGCGGTGGTGCGGTAGTCGTACAGGCTGCCGCCGTGGGCGCGGGCGTCGCGGGCGCCGCGGACGAAGTCGCTCACGCCGGTGGTGCTGACGGCGTCGCCGATCCCGCCGATGACGTGCACGGGCAGGCCGGTGGAGCGCGCCGCGGCGGCGACGTTGCCAGTGGTGTACTGGTAGGGGCAGTGCCGAGGGTTGGCCGGGCAGTCCCTGCGGTAGGACCAGTAGCCCATCGGCTGGACGACGTCGGCGTAGCGTCCGACCGCCGCCCACGGGAACCCGGACCAGGCGGCCGGGTTGAGGGCCATGCCGAGCGGCGCGGGCACGATCGCCCCGATGGGGTAGCTGCCGCCGAGGTTGGCCCGGACCCGGGCCAGATGGGTGGTGACGCCGGCGTTGAACTCGGCCGGGCCGCTGCTGGCCGCCTGGTACTCGATGTCGACGGCGAGGGCGTCGAACCGCTGCCCGGTGGGGCTGCGGAAGCGGGCCACGGCCAGGGTGCGGCGCACGTCGAGGTCGAGGTACTCGCTGTAGGCCGGGAAGTACCAGCCGACGACCTTGATCCCGGCGGCGTGAGCCCGCTCGATCCACTCCCCCACCTTGGCCGGGAAGAGGATGTCGCTGGTGCTGTTGTAGCGGGCGGTCTCGAGGTAGAGGGTGCGCACGCCGTTGGCGGCCATGTCGCGCACGGCGGCGGCCGGGTCGAGGCTGTAGTCGAGGTAGTCGACCCAGGCGCCGAGGCGCCGGAACGAGGCGGTGCCCGGCCGGGCCTGGGTCTTGGCCCACAGGCGCGCCGTTTCGGCGCCGAGGACGGTGGCGGTGCCGGCGGAGGAGGCCACGGCCAGCGCGGTCTCGGGGGTGCCGGCCGCCGGGGTGACGTCGCTGCCGACCCAGTTGCTGCCGCTCCGCTCGGCCAGGAAGACGTGCGGCGGCTTGCCGGTGCGGGCCATCGTCCAGGCCAGGTGCACCCGGCTGGCGGAGACGGCCAGGCTCGGTCCGGCGCCCGGGGTGGCGAACGTGTGGGTCCGGAAGGTCCCGGTGCCGTTGTCGGTGTGGACGATCCGGGTGCCGCGCTGCCAGGCGACGTGGGTGGTCTGCCCGGCCATGGCCAGCGAGGGGCTCCGCGAGGCCCCGTCGGTGGTGAGCGAGCGCCACTGCCACGCGCTGCCGGGGTTGCGGCCGATGATCAGGTCGGAGCGCCGGGTCGCCGGGTTGGTGCGGTCGAACACCAGCACGGCGGTGCCGCTGGCCGCCCTGGCCAGGCTCGGATGGCCGTCGACCGTGGCGGAGACGGTGACGCGCTGCCGCGCCACCGCGGCGCCGAGCGTCCTGGCCTGGAACAGGGAGACAAGGCCGCTGGCGCTGGTGCGCTCGGTCCACACCGCCCACCAGCGCCCGCCGGCCGCGACCAGGTCGCCGGCCAAGGCGGCGGTGGCCGACAGCTTGGTGCTGGGGCCGAACGCGCCCGCGCGGGTGGCGGCGGCCAGGCGGGTGCCGTCCGCGGCGGCGTAGAGCACCCAGGTGGAGGCGCCGTCGTCGGCGGCCGCGAGGACCCGGCCCTGGTAGGGCGCGACCCGCTGCCGCCAGTGCCCGCCGGGCCCCTCGAACCAGCGCAGACCGGCCGCGCCGGGGCAGGTGCCGCCCTGGAAGCTGGCGAAGCCGCGGACCACGCCGTCGGGGCCGGCGGCGGCGTCGCCGGCTGTCCGGGCCGGGCGGCACCCGGACGGCGCCACCGTGGCGGCCGGGCCGACCGTCCAGCTCGCCTGGGCGGGCAGGGCGAACGCCGCGACCAGGCCGAGCGCCATGACCACGACGAGCGTTCGGCGCGCCATCCCCGCATCCTCCCTCCGCGATTCGGAGCAAGCTATCACCCCGGTCGAGCCGGTGACCACCGGCTGTGGGCGAGCCGGGGCTCCGGCATGGCCTGCCCGTCGATGCCGGTCGTGCGGCGCCCCTGCCGGCGCCTGGCCACGGCCGCGCCCCCGGCCGGCGTCTGAGCCAGGGGCGGAGGGTCCGCCGGGGACCGCTGCCGGTTTGCCTCCGGCTCGGGCCGGGCCCGAGAATCAGTGGTCGTGCCGGAGCACCGGCGCCCTGGACGCGACGAGAGGCGAAGGAGCACGCGCGTGACGGTGTTCGATCGGCAGACCGGGCACGAGCAGGTCGTCTTCTGCCAGGACCCCACGACCGGCCTGCGGGCGATCGTCGCGATCTTCTCGACGGCGCTGGGGCCGGCGCTGGGCGGCACCCGCTTCCACCCCTACCGGTCGGAGGCTGACGCCCTCGCCGACGTCCTGGACCTGTCCCGGGCCATGGCCTACAAGGCGGCGTGCTCAGGGCTGGACCTGGGCGGCGGCAAGGCGGTGATCCTCGGGGACCCCGCGACCGACAAGTCCGAGGCGCTGCTCGAGTCCTACGGGCGCTTCGTGCAGTCGCTCGGGGGACGCTACCTCACCGCCTGCGACGTCGGCACCTACGTTGAGGACATGGACGTGGTCGCGCGCGAGTGCGCGTTCGTCACCGGCCGCTCCCCGGCGGCCGGGGGTGCGGGCGACTCCTCGATCCTCACCGCCCTGGGGGTGTTCCAGGGCATGCGGGCGGCCGCCGAGGCGGTTTGGGGCACGCCGACGCTTGCGGGCCGGCGGGTCGGGGTGTCCGGCGTCGGCAAGGTCGGCCGCCGCCTGGTCGGGCATCTGCTCGCCGGCGGCGCGTCGGTGGTGGTCGCCGACGTCAGCGCCGCGGCCGTGGCGCGCGTTCGGGCGGCCTGCCCCGAGGTCGACGCGGTGGCCGTGGACGCGCTGCCGGGGCTCGCGCTCGACGTGTTCTCGCCCTGCGCGCTCGGCGGCGCGCTCGACGACCAGACCGTGGCCGCGCTTCAGGCCCGGGTGGTCTGTGGCGGGGCCAACAACCAGCTCGCCGCCCCGGGCGTGGAGAAGCTGCTCGAGGACCGGGGCGTGCTCTACGCGCCCGACTACGTGGTGAACGCCGGGGGGTTGATCCAGGTGGCCGACGAGATCGGCGGCTACTCCGAGCCACGGGCCCGGGCCCGGGCGGCCGGGATCCTCGACACCACCCGCCGGGTGCTGCGGCTGGCCGCCGACGAGGGGGTCCCCCCGGCGGTCGCCGCCGACCGGCTCGCCGAGCGCCGCATCGCCGAGGCCCGGGCCCGCGCCGGCGGGCGCATCCACCTGCCCGCGCCGACCCCGAGACGCGCACGCTGACCCGTGGTCGGGTGCCGCGGGCGCCGGCCCGGCCGGTCGTGTGTATCAGGGCGGCGCCGTCAGCCTCTCTCCACCCAGGACAGACTGTCCACGCACGATGGGAGGCTGGCATGGAACGGGCGGACCTCGTCCTCGAGGGTGGCGGTGTCAAGGGGATCGGGTTGGTCGGCGCGATCAGCACGCTGCGCGAGGCCGGGTACGAGTTCCCGCGGGTGGCCGGGACGTCGGCCGGTGCCGTGGCCGGGTGCCTGGTCGCCGCAGGGATCGAGGTCGACGAGCTCGAGCGGCTGATGCGCGAGCTCGACTACCGGAAGTTCCGCGACGAGACCCTTCTGAGCCGCTTCGGGGTCCTTGGCAAGGGCGCGAACCTGCTGCTCAGGAAGGGCATCTACAAGGGAGACTGGCTCCACGACTGGGTCTCGGCCCAGCTCGCCGCCGCCGGCAGGCGCACCTGGGGCGACCTCCGGATCACCCCCGAGGAGGACCCGCGGAGCGCGCTCCGGCCCGAGCAGGCCTACAAGCTGGTCGTCATCGTCTCCGACGTCTCCGACAACAGGCTGCTGCGGCTGCCCTGGGACTATCACCTGATCGGGACGCCGCAGGACCAGGTCGACGAGCTGCCGGTCGCCGACGCGGTGCGGGCGTCGGCGTCGATCCCGTTCTTCTTCCAGCCCTGCAAGCTGCAGGTGGCCGGCCGCAACGGCCCGGTCTACCTCACCGACGGCGGCATGCTCTCCAACTTCCCGATCGACGTGTTCGACCGGCGGGACGGCCAGGATCCGCGCTGGCCGACCTTCGGGGTGAAGCTGTCGGCCAGGCCGGACGCCAACCTGCGCGCTGACCCGCCGCACATCGACGGTCCCCTCGAGCTGGCCATGGCCCTGGTGGGCACGATGTCCACCGCTCACGACCAGATGCACCTGGACGACCCGGCGGTCGTGGACCGGACGATGTTCGTTGACAGTCTCGGCGTCAAGGCGACTGACTTCGACATCGACGAGGACACCCAGGACCGGTTGTACGAGCAGGGCCGCAAGGCCGGCACCAAGTTCCTGGACCGCTGGAAGTTCACCGACTACTTGCAGAAGCACCGGCGGGCGGCTACTGGCGACCAGGCGGGGGCCGCGATCCCCGCCTGAGCGGCCGACCAGGTCAGGCGGTCGCCAGGCTGGTCGTGGTCAGGTCAGGCCGGACGGTGGCCAGGCCAGGCGGTGTTCAGGCCAGGCCAGGCGGTGTTCAGGCCAGGCGGTGTTCAGGCCAGGCGGGACGGTGGCCAGGCCGGGCGGTCGCCAGGCCAGGCCGTGGTGAGGTCAGGCGGTCGCCAGGTCACGCCAGGCTGTCCAGCCAGGCACGGCGCAGGTCGGCGTAGCGGCCCGGGCCGGCGAGCAGGCCGGCCGGGGTGCCGTCCTCGACCACGCGACCGCCGTGGACGACCAGCACCCGGTCGGCGATCTCGACCGTGGACAGGCGGTGGGCGATGATCACGGCGGTCCGGTCGGCCAGGATCGTGCGCAGGGCGCGCTGCACCAGCCGCTCGCTCGGCACGTCCAGCGAGGAGGTCGCCTCGTCGAGGACGAGCACGGCCGGGTCGGCCAGGAAGGCGCGCGCGAACGCGACGAGCTGGCGCTGGCCGGCGGAGAGGCGGCCGCCGCGCTTGCGCACGTCGGTGTCGTAGCCGTCGGGGAGGGCCGCGATGAAGCCGTGGGCGCCGATCGCGCGGGCCGCCCGCTCGACCTCGGCCCGGGAGGCGCCCGGGCGGCCGAAGGAGACGTTGTCGGCGACCGTGCCCGAGAACAGGAAGCTCTCCTGGGTGACGATCACCACCGCCCGCCGCAGCTCCTCCTCGGCCAGGTCGCGCAGGTCGACGCCGTCGAGGGTGACGCGGCCGGCCTGGGGGTCGTAGAAGCGGGCGAGCAGCCGGGCGACGGTCGTCTTGCCCGCCCCGGTCTCCCCCACCAGGGCGACCGTCTGCCCGGCCGGGATGTCGAGGTCGAGGTGGGGCAGGACCGGCCGGTCGCGGTAGCCGAAGCGCACGCCTTCGAAGCGGACGGCACCCCGGGCCGCCCTCGACCTGGACACCGGCTGCGGCGGCTCCGGCACCGACGGGGGCTCGTCGAGCACGCCGGCGAGCTTCTCGAGCGCGGCCGCGCCTGACTGCAGCGAGTTGTAGAACTGGCTCAGCTCCTGCATCGGCTCGAAGAAGCGCCGCAGGTAGAGCAGGAACGCCGCCAGCACCCCGACGGTCATCTGCTGGTCGAGCGCGCGGACGCCGCCGTACAGGAGCACGACCGCGACGGTGGTGTTGCCGAGCAGCTTGATGGTCGGCCCGTAGACGGCCAGGAGCCGGAACGACCGCATGGTGGCGGCCTGGTAGTCGCGGTTCAGCCCGTCGAAGATCTCCTGGTTGCGCGGCTCGCGCCGGAACGCCTGCACCGCCCGGATGCCCCCGAGGGACTCGGTGAACCACACGATCACGAGCGCGACGGCCTCGCGGGTGCGCCGGTAGGCCGCGGCGGACCTGCGCCGGAACCAGCGGGTGAGCAGCAGGAGCAGCGGGAACACGCAGAGGGTGACCAGGCCGAGGGGCCAGTCGAGGAGCAGGATGATCACGCCGATGCTGGCGACCGACAGCACGGCGGTGACGACCTCCTCGAGGCCGCCGTCGAGCACCTCCGCGATGGCGTCCATGTCGGAGGTCAGGCGCGAGATCACCCGCCCGGAGGTGTACCGCTCGTGGAACGAGAGGCTGAGGCGCTGGAAGTGGTCGAACACCCGGGTGCGCAGGTCGTACAGGAGCTGCTGGCCGAGCCGGCCGGCCTGCACCAGGAAGACCCGCAGGGTCACCGCCTGCACCACCGCGGCCAGCACCAGCAGCGCCACGATGGCGGCCAGCGGGCCGGCGCCGCCGCCCCGGGTGACCGGGGGGATGCCCCGGTCGATGCCGAGCTTGACCAGGTAGGGGCCGGCCATGGCGGCGGCGTTCTCGACCAGCACGACCGCCAGGAGCAGCCCGAGCCGCCGCCGGTGGGGGCGGAGCAGGGAGCCGAGCAGCCGCCTGCTGCGCGAGCGCAGCAGCGCCGAGACGCCGCTTGGCACCTCATCGGCCTGCTCGGCGGCGACCCCCCGCCACTGGCCCAGGCCCTGGGCGCTCACGAGGCCCGCGCCCCGGTGTCGCCGGGCACCCGGGCCCCGGTGTCCCCTGGCACCCACGCCCCGGTGTCCCCTGGCACCCGCGCCTCGGTGTCGCCTGGCACCCGCGCCCGGCCTGGGCCCGGCGTCCCGGCCTCCTGGGAGAGGATGGCGCGGTAGGACGGCACGGACGCCATCAGCTCGCCGTGGGTGCCGACCGAGGCGATGGTGCCGCCCTCGAGCAGCGCGACCCGGTCGGCCAGGGCCAGCGTGGACGGCCGGTGCACCACCACCAGCCCGGTCGTGCCGTGCAGGACGCGGGCCAGGGCCTGCTCGACGAGCGCCTCGGTGTGCACGTCGAGGGCGGAGAGCGGGTCGTCCAGGACCAGGACGCGGGGGCGGGCGATCACCGCGCGGGCGAGCGCGAGCCGCTGCCGCTGCCCGCCGGACAGGCTGAGGCCCTGCTCGCCGATGCGGGTGTCCAGCCCCCAGGGCAGGTCGAGCACGAACTCGGCCCGGGCCACGGCGAGCGCCTCGGCGACCGCGTCCTCGCTCGCGCCGGGCGCGCCGAGGAGCAGGTTCTCCCGGACGCTGGCCGAGAACAGGATCGGCTCCTCGAATGCGGCCGCCACGTGGGCGCGGAGCGAGGACAGCCGCAGGTCGCGCAGGTCGACGCCGTCGAGGGTGATGCGGCCCTGGCTGGCGTCGTACAGGCGGGGCACCAGCGAGGCCAGCGTGGTCTTGCCCGACCCGGTCACGCCGACCAGCGCCACGGTCTCCCCCGGGCGCACGTCGAGGGTGACGTCGTGGAGCACCGGGCGGTCGGCGCCCGGGTAGCGGAACCCGACCCGCTCGAAGCGCAGGTGCCCGCGGGCCCGGGCCAGGGCGGCCGCGCCGGGCCGGTCGACGATGTCGGACCGGGTGTCCAGCACCTCGTAGACGCGCTCGGCCGCGGTGGCCGCCTCCTGGCCGTTGGCCAGCAGCCAGCCGAGCGCCTCGACCGGCCAGACCAGCAGCAGCTGGAGCGACATGAAGGCGATCAGCCCGCCCAGGCTGAGGCTGCCCTGGGCGACGGCCAGCGCCCCGACGCACAGCACCACGGCCAGGGTGAGGCTCGGGACGAGGTCGAGCACCGCCCAGAACCGGGCCCGCAGGCGGACGCTCTCCAGGGCCGAGTCGTGGAGGCGCCGGGCGCTCCGGCCGAACCGCTCGCCGACCAGCCCGCGGCGGCCGAACGCCTTGATGACCCGGATGCCGGTGGCCGACTCCTCGACCAGGGTGGTGAGGTCGCCGAGCTGGTCCTGGACCCGGCGGGAGACGCCGATGTAGGCCCGCTGGAAGCGGGCGGACAGCCACACGATGGGCAGGGCCGAGGCGAGCACGAGCAGCCCCAGCGGCGGGTACAGGCGCACCAGCAGGACGATCACGGTGACGAAGGTGAGCGCGTTGACCACCATGAAGATCACGCCGAAGCCGATGAACCGGCGGATGACCGAGAGGTCGGCGACCGCGCGGGACAGCAGCTGGCCGGACTGCCAGCGGTCGTGGAAGGAGACCGGGAGCCGCTGCAGGTGCCGGTACAGGTCACTGCGCATCGCAGCCTCCACGCCGAGCGCGGCCGACGACTGCGCCCAGCGGCGCACGAACGTGAGCAGCGCCTCGGCGGCGCCCAGGCCAAGCGCGAGCAGGCTGAGGGGCAGCAGGCGGGGCCGGTCACCACGGGCGATCGGCCCGTCGATCACCGACTTGGTCACCAGCGGGATGGCGATCCCGGCTCCGACCCCGAGCAGTGCGGCCGCGGCCATGGTGACCATCTGGGCCGCGTAGGGCCGCACGTAGGAGCGCACCCGCCACAGCGAGCGCAGCCGTGCGAAGCCCCCCGGTCCTGACGCCATCCCCCGACCATAGCGGCGCGCCCTGCCAGCCGCATCCGAATTACCTGCCTTGCCCGCTCTGCCAGGTCTGCCGCGACTCGGGGTGCCGGCCGGCACCCCGACCCGGACGGCGGAAGGCGCCCCGGGCCCGGACGCCGGAAGGCACCCAGCCGCTGGATCTGCTGGACCGTGGCGCCCGAGCGCTCCACGAGCTCCAGCTCGGACAACTCGTTCATCGTGGCGGGCGCGCTGGATATGGGGTACGGCCCCATGCAACAGCGCCCCCAGGGGACCCGAAGATGCGGGAAGTACCCAGTCATCGCTGGGCGCTTTTCGGCGCCGAAGATGAGCACAAGACCGGCTGGTGAGGGCGCCCGGCGATGATCATCCTGTGGAGCAGGGATGGCCGAGCGAAAGGACCGGGCATGACTGATGCGGAGCATGCAGCCACAACACGATGGTGCCCGCGTTGCCTGCGCCTCACCGGTGAGTCCGCCCGCTGTCCCTGGTGTGGGCTGCAGCAGCTCGGCGCCGACGCCGCACGTCTGCGCGTGGTGGTGCACCGCCTCGACGGGATCGGTGAGCAGCAGCGGGCGCTGGCGGCGGAGGCCGCCTCCCTGCGGCTCGAGCAGAGCCGTCTGCTCCAGGTGCTGGCTTCCGAGACCGCCCGGGCCGCACCCGGCCCTCCGCGCGAGTGGCGTCCGGAGCTGGTGCGCGGTGTCCTGCTGTGGCTCGGGTCGGTCCTGGTGGCGCTGGCGGCGCTCATCTTCGCCGTGGTGGCGTGGATCCGCCTTGGCGACGCGGGCCGCGCCGGGCTGCTCGCCGGCGTCACCCTTGTGGCGGCGGTGGGCGCCACAGCCACCCGTCGTCGCCTGCCCGCCACTGCCGAGGCGCTCGGCGGGCTGGCTCTGGCGCTCTGGCTGGTCGACTGGTACGCGGTCCGGCGCGCCGGGGTGGCGGCCGCCTGGTCGGTGCCGGCGTGGTGGGCGCTTGGCACCGGGATCGGCGCGGCGGTCGCGGCGGCTGCGGCGCGGTGGCTGCGGGTGCAGCGCCTCGCCGCGGCGGTGCTCGCCCAGGCGTGCGCGGTGCTGGTCGTCGCGACGGTCGCCGACGCCCCTTGGACGGTCGGCGTCGGGCTGGCGCTGGTGGCCGCCGCGTCCGCCGCGGGGGGTGCCACGCTGGCTGAGAACAGGGCGTGGCGCTTGGCCGCGGTTGCGCTCGGCGTCGGCGCCGTCGTGCTCGAGTTCGCCGCCCTCGGCGCCGTCTTGCAGTCCCCGCCCATTGGGGACGCCGCAAGCGCGGCCGGGCCCGCGGCGGCCCTTGCCACAATGGCGCTGGCGCCTGCCGCGGCCCGCGCCATGCTCATCGGGCGGGTGGGCCGTGCCGCGCTGGACGGGCTGGTGGCGGTCGCGGCAGGGGCGCTGCTCGCCAGCGGCGGCATCCTTCTTGCGGCGGAGTGGAGGTCGTGGGCGCTGCTGGCGGCGGTGGCCGTGCTCGGGGCTGCCGCCGTCGGCCTGGGTCGCATGCTGCCGCGGGCGCTTGAGCGTGGTAACACGCTGGCGGCTGGCGCCACCCTCGCCGTGGGCGTGGTGGGCCTGCTCGGACCGCTGCTTGAGGCGCTGGTCGCCCCGCTGGCGTGGGCCACTGACCCGTGGACGGCGCGGCTCACCTCGGACGCCTCCGACGCGGTCGAACGCCTCTGGTCCGCCGAGGGCGGTCTCGGCGGGGGCTACCCGGCCGTCATCACACTGCTGGCTTGCGCCGGCGCAGCTGGCCTCGCAGCCGCGCCGGCACGCGGGTCGCGGGTCATCGCGCCCCGACTGGCCGGCATGGTCGTGTCGGCCGCGGCCGTGGGCATCGTGGCCGTGCTCCCGCTGGCGGCCGGATGGCCGCTGTGGACGGCACTGCTCCTCACGGCATCCGCCTCGCTCGCGGGAGGAGCTGGGGCGGTGCTGGTTGACCGGGGTGAGGGGAGCCCGGCGGCCCACACCCTTGCAGGCTGCGCAGCCGTGCTGGTGGTTCTGGCCACCTCGTGGGCGCTCGCCACCGAGGCCGGCACGCTCGGGTTTCTTGGTGTGCTCGCTCCCGCGGCGGCGATCGCTGCCGGGGCGTCCCGAACCCCGTGGCTGCGCCGCGGCTACGCCGCTGTCGCAGCCGGCGCCGTGCTCGGCGAGAGCGCGGCCACGGTCGTGAGCGCGGGCGGGGGAGCACCCGAGGCGGGCTTGGCGGTAGCCGTCGCGGCGGGCGCCGTGCTCGTGGCCGGAGCACTCTGGCGGCAGGGCACGGGGGAAGGTCCGGTCGCCGAATCGCTCGGCCTTGCCGGCCTCGTCCTGGGCGTCCTGCTCACGGCTGGGAAGGAGCGCTGGCTGGCCAGTGCGCTGACCGCGGCCGTCCCGATGCTGCTTGTCGCCGCGGTGCGGCCTGCCCGCCGCGGCTACCTGTGGTGCGGCGCGGCGGCGGCGGTGGCCGCGACCTGGGCATGGTTGTCCGTCGCCGACGTGACCCTCCTGGAGGCGTACACGCTGCCGGCGGCCGCCGTCGCCCTCGTCGCGGGTGTGGTGGCGCGCCGAGGTCGGACGCAGCTCAGTTCGTGGCTTGCCTTTGGGCCTGGGCTCGCGGTGGCGCTCCTGCCCAGTCTCGACCTGGTGATCGACCGGGGCGGCGTGGCCCGCCCGCTGCTGCTCACCGGTGGCGCGCTGCTGGTCGTGCTGGTCGGCGCCCGCGCCAGGCTCCAGGCGCCGCTGGTGCTCGGCGCGGTCACGCTCGTCGGGCTGGGTGTGGACACCGTTGCGCCGGTCGCCGCCCAGCTCCCACGCTGGGTCACGATCGGCGCCGCCGGCCTGCTGCTGCTGTGGCTCGGGGCGACCACAGAGCGTCGGCTCACCCAGCTCCGCGAACTCCGCAGGCGGCTCCAGGACCTGGAGCAGGACGGCACCTTCGACGCCCCCCATTAGCACGCTGGTGGCGCTGTCGCAGTGGTGGCCACGGGAGGAGCCGGCGAGATGACGAAACGAACGGGGTGCGCGGAGCTGGCGGCGGGGCCGCAGCCCTTCGTCGCGACCAGGACTCGGTCAGGCCGGCACCCAGGGTTCACCCAGGGTAGCCTCGGTGACAGGCGACAAGCATTCGAAACGTAAGGAGCCGATAGTGGCAGCATCGTCGGTCACCACGACGGAGCCGGAGGGACAAAGCGCGTTCATGCGCCTGCTCGGTGCGCACTTTGACGAGGAGCGCGGAGATTACGTGACTGGCTGGTTCGAGGTCGGGGCCGACCATCACCAGCCATGGGGCTTGGTGCACGGCGGTGTGTACACCGCGATCATCGAGACCTTTGCCACCACCGGGGCCTACCAGGCGATCAAGGATCGCGGGCAGCTCGCTGTCGGCGTCACCAATGTGACCGACTTCCTGCGTCCCGCACGTGAGGGACGCCTCAACGTTGTTGCCGAACCGATCCAGCAAGGCCGCACCCAGCAGCTCTGGCAGGTCGTCATCACCCGCGCGCAGGACGGCAAGGCTGTGGCTCGCGGTCAGGTGCGTCTGCAGAACGTTGACGCACCTGGCCAGGCCTGAGAGTCCTACGAATCACTTGCAAAGCAGTGCGTGGCACTCCGGAACGACGTACCAGAGATCAACGGGGTCTCTTTGGTTTCGTATTCTTGGGCCAGTGGACGATCATCGGGTCGGCCATGCCGCTCTGGCGCACCTCACGCTCCATTTCTTCAGCGGGTGTTGCCGGCCCACGTCCAGCCGATCTTGGTTCATGAGGATGCCGGGCTACATCTCTTGCGGAGCTTCGATGCCCAGCAGGTCAAGACCCTTTTCGAGAATTCTGGAGGTCAGGGCGCACAGCCCCAGGCGGGAGCGGGTGACAGATTCCTGCTCGGCGCCGAGCACCGGACAGCGCTCGTAGAACCCGGTGAAGTCGGTAGCCAGCTCGTGGAGATAGGTGCACAGCCGGTGCGGCTCGAGGGTGTCGGCCGTATTCCACACGGCATTGTCGAAGCCGAGCAGCCTGAGGGCGAGCGCCCGCTCGGCCGGGTGACCAGGCACGAGCTGGGTGCTTGCGATCTCGCCTGGGTCGCTGCCAGCCCGGCGGAAGATCGAGTGAATCCTGGCGTTGGCATACTGGAGATAGGGAGCCGTGTTGCCGTCGAGGGAGAGCATGCGCTCCCAGTCGAAGACGTAGTCACGTTCGCGGTGGTAGGACAGGTCGGCGTACTTGATGGCCCCGATGCCGGCTGCCCGTGCCACAGCGGCCTGGGTCTCGGAGCTCAGCTCCGCGCGTGCAGCGAGGAACTCGGCGGCCCGCTCGACCGCCTCGTCCAGCAGGGCGGCAAGCTTGACCGGCCGACCGCTCCGGGTTCGCAGCATCTTCCCGTCAGTACCAAGAACTGAACCGCAAGCGACATGTTCGGCGCGGCCGCGCTCGGAGTCCAGCCACCCGGCCTGGCGTGCGACCGCGAACACCATAGCGAAGTGCAGAGCCTGGGGCGCGCCGACGACATAGACGAGCCTGCCCGCGCCCAGCTCACGGACTCGGAAGCGCACGGCGGCGAGGTCAGTTGCGCTGTAGCCATACCCGCCGTCGCGCTTCTGGATGATGAGGGGCAGCGGCCTGCCGTCACGGCTCGAGAAGCCAGGAGGAAACGCGCACAACGCCCCCTCGCTGACGGTGGCCAGCCCGGCTGCTTGGAGCTCGGCGGCGACCTCCGGCAGCGCGGGGTTGTAGAAGCTCTCCGGGTCGCTGTCGGCTCGCGTGAGCAGCACTCCAAGCCGCTCGTACACCGTGGTGAAGTACCGCTCGGAGCCCTTCACAAGGACCAGCCAGAGCCGGAGCGTCGCTGGCTCACCCCGCTGCAGCGCCACGACACGGCGCCTGGCACGGTCGGCAAAGGCCTCGTCGGCTTTGAACTTGGCGCTCGCCTGCTGGTAGAAGGCAGTGAGCTCGCCGGTGGACAGCTCGGCGGCCGCCTGCCCCTCGCCGACGTCGACGAGATGCTCGATGAGCATGCCAAACGGCGTCCCCCAGTCACCGATGTGGTTCTGGCGAATGACCCGGTGGCCGAGGAAGCCGAGCACGCGCGTGAGGGCATCGCCGATGATCGTGGTGCGAAGGTGGCCAACATGCATTTCCTTGGCCACATTGGGAGCGGAGTAGTCCACGACAATTGTCTCCGGCCTCGTGGCCGGCGAGACTCCGAGGCGAACGTCGGCGAGCAGCTCGCTCGCCCTGCTGGCGATCCAGTCATCTCGCAGCGTCAGGTTCACGAAGCCCGGGCCACTCACCTGCGCGGTCTCACAGATGTCGCCGACATCCACGTGGGCCACGATCTGGGCGGCCACGTCCCTCGGAGCCCGTCCAAGCGTCTTCCCGAGCCCCATCGCAACGTTCGCCTGGTAGTCGCCGAAGTCCGATTGGCGGACGACCGGGTCGACGCCGGCCCATTCGTCTCCGAACGCGTCCACGATCGCGGCGGCAAGGCGAGCTCCAAGCTCGACCTGCGGATCAGCCATCGCGCAGGCCCGCGGTGGCGGCGCCGACGAGCGCGGCGTGGCCGGTCACGACATGGACCGGCATGGCCGCCACCACCTGGGTCAGCCGTCCCTTGGCGTGCAGGCGGGGCAGGAACGGGCCGTTGCGGAGCAGCGGCAGGATGGCCGGGGGGATGCCGCCGGCGAGGTAGATCCCGCCCCGGGCCAGCACGGTGAGGGCCAGGTTGCCCGCCTCCGCCCCAAGGATGCCGGCGAACATCCGCAGGGTCTCGGCGCACAGCGCCGACCCCGACCCCGGGTCCATGCCAGCCTCCACGATGGCGCGGGTGCGGTCCGGGGCGGTCGCGAGCCTGCCGGCCACAGGTTCGGCCTCCCGCGCGAACCCGGTGCCGGCGAGGAAGTCGTAGAGGTTGGGGATGCCAAGGCCCGAGCAGACCAGCTCCCAGCTGACGTGGCCATACCGCCGGCGCAGGTGGCGGAGGAGGTCGGCCTCGCGCTCGTCGGCGGGCGCGAAGTCGCAGTGGCCACCCTCGGACGGGTGGGGGACGTAGCGGTCGGCCTCCCAGGTCAGGAACGCCTCGCCGAGCCCGGTACCCGGGGCGACGACCGCGATCGCGCCGCCCGGGCTGGGCTTGCGCCGATGCAGCGTGCGCAGGTCGCGGGGGGGCAGCTCGGTGATGCCCAGCGCGATCGCCTGGAGGTCGTTGAGCAGCCTGACCCGGCGCAGCTCGAGCACCCCCGCCAGGGCGGGCTCCGACAGGGGCGTCCAGGGAAGGTTGGTCAGCTCCGCGCGGCCGGCCGTGACCGGACCGGCCACGTCGAAGCAGGCCCGGTCGACCCGTACGTGGACGGTGGCGAGGAACTCCCGGACGATCGCGTCCAGTGATGGGTACTTGGCGGACGGATAGGTCTTGATGGCCAGCGGCCGTTGCGGCCCACGGTCCTCGGCATAGATCCCAAGGACCGTCTTGGTGCCACCCACGTCGCCGGCGAGCAGCATGCTGTCACCCGCGGGCTGTGGCGCCCGCCCTGCCGTCATGCGCCACCGGTGACGGTGGTGTGGCTGGTTGGCCGGTTCGTCATGGCCTGTTGCCTCTGCTTCGACGTCCTCGAGCAGCTCCACGCAGCATGCACTTTATTTGGTTCTGCACGTGCTGGTGGTCCGCCTCCATGATCATGTGCCGTTCCACAGGGCCTGAGCAGGGGGCACGGTGGCCTGGGGGCGTCGAAACACCTCGGAGACGGACCACGGAGACGGACCTCGGAGACGGACCTCGGAGACGGACCACGGAGACGGACCACGGAGACGGACCACGGACACGGACCACGGACACGGACCACCAGGTATTGAAGGGGCGTGAGCACGCAAAGGCTGGACTTCCTCCAGCGGTTACCGGGAAACTCGGGCTACGTCCTTGCTCAGGGGGTCGTTTCCAGGCCTACCAGGCGGTACCGGGGCGGGTGGGACCAGGTAGAGGCACTGCAGGAGAGGAGCTGGCCCTCCGGGTCGGGGCGGACCTCGACGGTGGCGGTGAGCCGCCGGCCGGACCGGTCGGTGAACGGGACCACCGCGTTGCCCGCGTCGAGCCCGACGCGCCGCTCCCAGACCAGGTCGTCCAGCCCGAGCAGACCCTCCCGCTCGCGCACGAAGAAGTCGGCCGCCTGGACCACGAACGGGTGGCAGGAGCGGCCGCGGTAGTGCTCCAGGTCGATGCGCCCCTCGGCGTAGGCGGCGGCGACCCCCGGCCCTCGCTCGGGCTCCACCTGCCCGTAGTACAGCCCATGGTGCAGGCAGATTAGGCTGCCGGCGAAGCGGTCGCCGCCGAAGTGGGAGGACTCCCAGAGGCCGTCGCCGACCGCTGGCGCGAGCGCGGCGGCCAGCCGGCGGCCCCGCTCGGCGCAGCACAGGTCGTGGCGCCCGTTGGTGCACACCAGGTACACGGGCCGGCTGACCGGGTCGCCGCCGACCGGCCCGTCACGTACCAGCGGGGCCCAGTCGAGGTCGAGCAGGTCGGCGGCGGTGCGGAAGACGAACCGCTCGACCCGGCTGGTGTCCACCGTGGTGCAGGCGACCAGGCAGGTCCGCTCGGCCGGGTCCGACCGTCCGTGCCTGCGGATGAGCAGGACCCGGGCGCCGAGGGCCTGCGCGAGCGCCTTCAGGGCCGGCCCCGCCCCGCCGAGCAGGCGGCTGTCGCGCACGGCGTCCCGGCCCCACGGACCGGGCTCCTCCACCAGGATCCAGCGCCGGACGGTCGAGGCGGTCCCGTAGCGCGGCTCGTTCTTGGCCCGTGACACCTCGGAGCAGCGGAACCGCTCAGCCACCGGCGACCGTCAGCAACCCCTCGCGGACGAGCCGGCGGACCAGCACCAGCCTGCCTTGCAGGTCGAGGTAGGGTGCCAGCTCGCCCACGCGGAAGCTGTCCCGGCTGGCCACGACCCGCATGGCCGGCTCCAGCGTCGACGGCATGCGCAGCTCGCGGTCGCCGAGCAGCACGGTGAGCCGGCCGTTGCCCGCCATCAGCTCGCACGCCGACCCGGCGCGGCGCGCGAGCCGGGCACCGTCGTCGATCCGGTCGAGCTCGAGGAGCTGCTGCAGGTGCCCGGTGAGCACCGGCGCCCGGCCCGACCAGAACCGGCGCGACTCCGCGCGGGCAGCAGCGCCCGCGTCGGCGCGGGCGACCGCCTCGGCCAGCGCGGGCAGCCGGGCAGCGGCCAGGCCTGCCAGGGCCGCGGGGTCGTGCGCGAACCCGGCCGGGAGTGGCTCGTCCAGGTCCGGGTCGTCGAGCGCCTGGTCGAGCAGCCGCCGGGCCACGTCCCGCCAGACCACGGTACGGATCCCGATGGTCAGGTGCACCGAGGCCACGTCCACGGTGCGGGCGGCGTGGGACGTGCCCTTGGGCAGGTA
Source organism: Actinomycetes bacterium (assembly GCA_036000965.1). NCBI lineage: Bacteria > Bacillati > Actinomycetota > Actinomycetes > Actinomycetes bacterium. Next base: position 85,265 of record DASYUT010000124.1, on the reverse strand, counting down.
GAGCGCGTCCCCCGGGACCAGCTCGACGTCCAGCGCCGGGGCGGCGCCGGCCGCCGCACGCGGCCCTGCCTCATGGGTCACGCCTGCCTCATGGGTCACGCCTGCCTCGTAGGTCACGCCTGCCTCGTAGGTCACCCACTGCTTGCGGCCGAAGGTCTGCAGCGCGAAGACGTCGTGGGGGTCGTGGTGCACCTTCAGCCCGGTGGCGACGGGCGGGGTGATGTAGGCGTTGGCCTGCACCGGGTGGGTGAGCGCGAGCTCCAGGTCGCGGCAGAAGCGGGTCACCGGCTCCCAGTAGCGGTGCAGGCCTTGCAGGACGATGGTGGCGCCGTCGTCGAAGTGCCGGTAGACCCGGCCCACGTCAATCAGGTCGTCGATCGACCGTGAGCCGACCCGGGCGGTCTTGGTGTAGGAGGCCCGCTCGAGGGTCTGCCCCTGCTTGACCAGCCGGAAGGCCGGCGCCCGGAGCGCCATGGTGGCGACGATGTGGTCGACGTGCTCGAGCGAGAGCAGGTCGGAGAAGTCCTCGCCGCGGTGGTGGTGAACGCGCCGGGCCCAGCGCTCACCAACGAAGCGGTCGACGTCCCCGACGCAGCGCCGCAGCGCCGCGGGGCTGTTCGGCACGGGGCGCCGTGGGGTGGGGGACCGGATCGCTACGCGTCCCGGCCGTCGGCGTCGCCAGCGTCGCCAGCGTCGCCGTCGGTACCGTCGGTCGCGTCGCCGTCGGTGCCGTCGGCGGCGTCGCCGTCGGTGCCGTCCGCGTCCTGCGCATCGTCGGCGTCGGTGCCGTCCGCGTCCTGGGGGTCGGCGACCGTGGCCACGGTGCCGGTGCCGCCGGTCCAGACGGTCTCGATGTCCTCGTCGACGACCCGTGTGGTGCTCTCCTCGTCCATAGTGACCTCCATGCTCGACCCGGGGTGGGACCATAGCGCGGCTCACCCGGCCAGGCAATCGGAAGCAGCGACCCTTCGAAGCGTCACCCGCTTCCTGGCGGGCCAGGCGACAGCTCCCCTTCGACCGTGGTCAGCTCCCGCTCGACCGTGGTCAGCTCGATCTGGGGCGGGAATCCGGCCATCACGGCCAGGGCACGCTCGTGGGCGGCGGCGTCGACCCCACGGCAGGCGTCGGCGACCACGCGCACGTACATGCCGGCGTCGGCCGCGGCCATGGCGGTGGCGATCACGCAGCAGTCGGTGGCCACCCCGCACAACACGAGTGTGCCCGACTCCCCCGCCAGGGCGCGCAGCTCCGGGCCCCACTTGGAGAAGGTCGGCTTCTCGACCAGCGGGTGCGGGGCGCCGGCGAACGGCGGCACCAGGTCGAGCAGCGGCGCTGCCGCGGCCTCGCGGGCGAACGGCCACAGCTCGTAGTAGCCGGTCCAGCTTCCCTCGGGGACCTCGGGGACCAGGAAGCGGGTGAACGCGACCCGGTGCTCGAAGACGGCCACGAGCTGGCGCACCGGCTTCACGACCGAGTCGAACCCGGGCGTGTACCAGGGGCTTGACGGCTCGCCGAACACCCGCTGCATGTCGACCACCACGAGCAGCGGGCCAGCCCCGCCGGGCGCGCCCGCCGTGGGGCCTGGCGCCCCCGCCGGCCCGAGCCCCTCCCCGGATGCGCCCGCCGTGGTCATCGGGGGGTGGCGGCGGCGCTGCGGCGGCTGCGGGCCGCGAGCGGGCTGAGCACGGCGTAGAGGATCCCGGCGACCACGAAGCCCACGAACAGGCCGATGCTCGAGCCGCCGAGGGCGCCGTCCCGGCCGCCCACGAAGCGGAGCAGGTAGCCCACCCACGAGAAGACCGGGCTGGTGGAGTTGACCAGGCCGAGCCCGACGAAGGTCGCGACCAGGAAGGCGCCGATGCCGGCCGGGTTGAACGCGCCGTGCCGGCCGTTCGGGTCGTAGAGGTCCCGCTCGTCGTAGCCGACCCGGCGCCGGATCGTCCACACGTCGACCAGGAAGATCGCGGCCCAGGCGGCCAGGGGCACGCCAAGGGTGACCAGGAACCCGATGAACGGGGTGACGAAGTCGTTGGCCCGGAACAGGATGTAGACGCAGCCAATGACCATGAGGATGCCGTCGATGGCCACCGACTTGTAGCGCTCGAGCCGCACGCCGAGGGTGAGCAGGTTGAGCCCGCTGGAGTAGATGTCGAGCAGGGCGCCGCCGACCAGCCCGCCCACCGCGACCAGCAGGTAGGGCACGAGGAACCAGGTCGGCAGGGGCTCGGCCAGGTCGCCGATGGGGTTGGAGGAGCTGGCCAGGTCGGCGTTGTTGGCCGCGAGCAGCACTCCGAACGCGATCAGCAGCACCGGCGCGACGCTGGCGCCGAAGGTGGTCCACCACACCACCGACCGGGAGCTCGACGACCGGGGCAGGTAGCGGCTGTAGTCGGCGGCGGCGTTGACCCAGCCGATGCCGAGGCCGGCCATCACCACCGACATCCCGCCCACGAACCCCGACCACAGGTCGCCCGAGGGCAGGGAGGTCACCTTGCCCCAGTCGATCTCGGGGAGCTGGAGGATCATGAACACCACCGTGAGCGCGGCGAACGCCCAGGTGAACCAGGTCTGGATGCGCACGATCGTGGCGTGGCCGAGCAGGCCGACGGCGATGGTGACGGCCGCGATGATCACGAACGAGATCGCCAGGGTGGCGGTCCCGGTCTCGACCCCGAGCCGGCCGAGCAGGGTGTCGGCGGCCAGGGTGGCCAGGGCGACCAGGATCGTTTCCCAGCCGACCAGCGAGATGTAGCTGATGAGCGTGGGGATGGCGTTGCCGACGACCCCGAACGCCGCCCGGGACAGCACCAGGGTGGGCGCGCCGCCGAGCTTGCCGGCCAGGCTGACGTAGCCGACCAGCAGGAACGACAGGACCGCACCGAGGGTGCCTGCGAGCAGCGCCTGCGGCAGGTTGAGGCCGTAGAAGGTGACCAGGTAGGTCCCGTAGGTGACCCCGAGGATGCTGATGTTGGCGGCGCACCAGACCCAGAACAGCTCGACGGGCCGGCCGTGACGCTCGCTGTCGGAGATGGCGTTGATCCCGTTGGTCTCGATACTCCAGACGCGGTCGCTCTGCGGCTGGCTGGTGCCCTGTCCCTCGACCGTCTGCATGACCTGCTCCCCTTCTGCTGGGCCGGACCTGCGCGGCGAGCGGCCCACCCGACGTCGGGACCCGACGAACACGGATGGTATATCATCTGAGGTTGGGCTGGTAAAGGCGGGAGGGTCCGGTGGCACCCGAGCTGGCATGGAACACCTGGGACGCGGACCATCCTGCGTGCTGGATGCACCTGCCGAGCGGGCTGGCCGTGCGCGTCTCGGCCTTCAGCACCCGCACCGGGCGTGCCACCGAGTTCCCGTTCGGCCCCGGGACTCGCCTCGGCCCGCATCTGGCCGGCGGCCAGGGCTACGCCGAGGCCGAGCTGTCCCACGACGGCGCCCGCCTGCGGGTGCGGTTCGCCGGGACCCGGGGCGGCGGCGCGGCCGGGGACGTCGAGGTGCTCGAGACCCGCGAGTGGGGGCTGCGGTTCTGGTTCCTGGTCGAGGTCGGCTTCGGCGCGGACGCACCCGGTGGCGGGCGCGCACCCGCAGGCGGGGTGGTCCGCCTCCGCGAGCCGGAGGGGGCCGCCCGGTACGCGGACCCGCCTGTGGCCGTGGCCGAGTGGCCGGGCGGTGCGCTCGCGTTCGCCCCGTCGACCCGGCCGGTCGCCGCCCACCTCTACGACGACCGGCGCGAGGCAGCCGCCGAGCTGGAGGCGCACGGCTACTACCACCGGCCGCCGGCCCGGCCCGAGGGGCGCTGGGCGGTCTACCGGTTCAACGCGGTCACCCCCAAGGTCGCGTTCGCCGTGGCCCCCGGCCCGGACGCGGGCGCGGCAGCGGCGGAGCTGGGCGCGCGGGCCGAAGGCGCGCCCGGGGTCCTGGCCGAGCGGGCGGCCGTGGCCGGGGAGCGGACCCGCGCGGCGGCCATCCGCGACGTGGTCGCCTGGAACACCGTCTGGGACCCGGTCAACGCCCGGCCCTACACGGCGGCCACCCGGGCCTGGGTCAGCGGGAAGTTCGGCGGCTGGGTCGTGTGGCAGCTCGACGCCTTCTTCAACGTGCTCCTGGCCGCCCGCGCCGGCGACCAGGCCACGGCCCACGCCAACCTCGACGCGGCGCTCGCCCTGGCCACCGACCGGGGCAACCTGGCCGCCCTGCGCAGCGGGCGCACCGACTGGGTGGACCGCTCCCACCCCCCGATCGGGGCCCTGGCCGCCTGGTCGCTGCATGAGGCCACCGGCGACCGCTCGGTGCTCGAGCGCGCCTACCCGGTGCTGGCCCGCGCCCACCGCTGGTGGTTCGAGGCCCGGGACGGCAACCGCAACGGCCTGCTCGAGTACGGCTCCTCCCCGGTCGGCGACGGCCACTTCGTGCACACCAAGCTCGCGGCCATGGACGAGTCCGCGATGGACAACTCCCCCGTCCACGACGAGGCCGGCTTCGACCCGGGCAGCCACACCCTGGACACCGAGGACGTCGGGCTGAACAGCCTGCTGGTGCTCGACGGGGAGCTGCTGGCCCGGATCGCCGCCCTGCTCGGCCGGCCCGGGGAGTCGGCGGCGCTCGCCGCCGGCGCCGCCGACCTCGCCGCCAGGGTCCGGGCCACCCTGTGGGACGCCGGGCGGGGCATCTACGCCAACCGGCGCTGGGACGGCCGCTTCGCCCGCAGCCTCGCCCCGACCAGCTTCTACCCGCTGCTGGCCGGCATCGCCACCCCCGAGCAGGCGGCCGCGATGGTGCGCGGGCACCTGCTCGACCCGGGCCGGTTCGGCGGCCCCTGGCCGGTCGCCGGCACCTCCCACGACGACCCGGCCTCGCTGGACAACGTGTACTGGCGTGGCCGGGTCTGGCCCTGCTTCAACTTCCTCGTCTACCGCGGGCTGCGCCGCTACCGGTTCGACGAGGCCGCCGCCGGGCTGGCCGCGCGCAGCGTGGCACTGTTCGAGCGGGGCTGGGCCGAGCGGCGCTCGTTCGAGAACTTCAACCAGCGCACCGGGGAGGGCGGCGACTCGGTGGACGCCGACCCCTTCTACAGCTGGGGGGCGCTGCTGCCCCTGCTCGGCGAGCTGGACCTGCTCGACCAGGACCCGTGGGACGGGCTGGTGGCCGGCAGCGCCGGGGCCGGGCCGGGACGGGCCGAGCTGCCCGCCCCTGCCGGCACCTGGCGGGTCGAGCTGGCCGAGGACGCCACCTGCCTGCGGCTGGACGGGGAGGTGGTGCTGGAGGCGGGCTTCCGGGGCCGGCTCCGGCACCTCCGGCTGGCCGGCGGCGACGCCCGCCTGACCGTCCCGCCCCTGCCCCGCCCGGGGGTCCTCCGGGTCCGGGTACGGGGCGAGCTGGCCGAGGCGACGCTCCCGCCCAGCCCGGTCGAGCGGCAGCTGCGGCTGGGTCGCGACGCCGGCTCGACCCGGCTCGAGGTCGTCGACGAGGCCCGGCTCGAGGTCGTCGAGGAGGCGCGCTGACATGCCGGACGGGGAGGCGGTCACGCCCGGTGGTGAGACAGTCACGCCCGGTGGAGAGACGGTCACGCCCGGCGGGGAGACGGTCACGCGGCCCGGGGAGCTCGGCCGGTGCGGCAGCAAGGCCGACGAGGTCGCGGCCGCCCTCCGGGAGCTGATCGTCCGGGGCGACATCGCCCCGGGCGCGCCGCTGCGCCAGCGCCACCTGGCCGAGCGGTTCGGCGTCAGCCCGACCCCGGTCCGGGAGGCGCTGCGCCGGCTCGAGTCCGAGGGGCTGGTCCACAACGACGTCAACCGCGGCTCGACCGTTGCCAAGCTCGACCCGAAGACCGTGGAGGAGAGCTACCAGATCCGCGCGGAGCTGGAGGGGCTCGCGGTCCGGCTGGCCGCCAGCAAGCTGACCGCCACCGACCTGCGCGACGCCCGGGCGATCCACCTCGAGCTGGGCGCGAGCCGCGACCTCGACCCGAGAAGGCACGGGCTCAACCGCCGGTTCCACTTCCGCATCTACGAGTGCGCCGGCTCGCCCCTGCTGATGTCGATGCTGAGGCTGCTCTGGCGCTCGTTCCCGGGCGGCCCGCGGGTGTCCCGCCCCCACCAGGAGTCGACGGCGCAGCACGCCGCGATCCTCGACGCCCTGGAGGCGGGCGACGCCGACCTGGCCGCTGCCCGAACCCGCGACCACATCCTGCGCGCCCTCCCCTACGTCGTCAGGTAGGCCGCCCGGTCGCGGGGCGCCTCGGCCCGCTTGGACGGCGCCGACCTCGGGTCTGGGTGAACCCGGGGCCGGCCGGATTCGTCACGGGTCACCGCGATCGGCGGGACCACACGCGCAGTCTGCCATCCGTCGGCCGCGACTCCAGGCCCCGTCTCGCCGGGGCGTCACCCGGGCCGGTCCGGGCACTCCTCGACCAGGGCGGCGAGCAGGGCCGCCCGCTCGGCCATGGCAGGGACGACCACGTACTCGCCCTCGGCGTGGATGTGGTCGCCGACCGCGCCCAGGCCGTCGAGCACGGGCGCGCCGGCGGCCGCGGCCCGGTTGCCGTCCGACCCCCCGCCCACGGTCACCCCGTCGAGCGTGCCCAGGCCGAGCGCCTCCCCGAGCCGGCGCGCCACCGGGTAGAGCTGGCGCGACGCGGCCGGGGGGAGGGGCGGGCTGCTCGGCCCGGGCACCAGCTCGAGCCGGGCGCCGGGCAGCTCGGGCCGGAGCGCGCCGAGGTCGCGGGCGACCCGCTCGTGCTCGCCGGGGTCAAGGAAGCGGACGTCGAGGTGGACCTCGGCCTCGGCCGGGACCGTGTTGGTGGTGGTGCCGGCCGTGGCCACGGTGGGGGTGACGGTCGTGCCCAGTCCGGGCCGGGCCAGCCGCTCCACGGCGGGCACCTGGCGGGCCAGCTCCACCAGCGCGTTCACGCCCAGCTCGGGCTCGTTGCCGGCGTGGGCGGCGCGGCCGTGGACGCGCAGCCGGTACACCGCGAAGCCCTTGCGCGCGGTCTTCAGCGCGCCGGTGCCGCCCTGGCTGGGCTCGAGCACCAGCACCGCCCTGGCCTCCTGGCTGGCCGCCTCGATGAGCTCCGAGGAGGTCGGCGACCCGACCTCCTCGTCGGAGTTGACCAGCAGCTCCACGCGGTCGAGCCGGTCCAGCGCAGCCAGGGCGTGCAGGGCCTGCACGATGCCGGCCTTGGTGTCGAAGGCGCCCGGGCCGGTGAGCCGGTCGCCGTCCCGCTCGACCGGCCAGCGGTCGATGGTGCCGAGCGGCCAGACGGTGTCGAGGTGGGCGAGCAGCAGCACCCGCGGCGCGTCCCCGAAGCCCCAGCGGAGGTGGGGCCGGCCCTGGCGCTCGACGCGCTCGGGCGGGGTGCCGAGCAGCCGGCTGCCCAGCTCGGCCACGGCGCCCGCGCATGACGCGAGCGCGGCCGGGTCGGCCGAGGGCGACTCTGCCTCGACCAGGATGGCCAAGTCGCCGGCCATCTCCTCGACCCGCCCGCGCAACCCCTCCAGGCGCCGCAGGTGGCGGCCGGTGCCGGCACCCGGGGTCTCACCCACAGGGGATCAGCTCCCCGCGGCGGCCGGCGCCGGCTCCCGGCGGCTCAGCCATCGGGCTCAGCTCCTCGAGCCGCTCGGGGAGGGGTCGACCCAGCGTCGCGCGTGGCGCCGGCCGCCCGCCGGGACGGGCTCACCCATCGGGGGTCACCTCCTCGACCGAGACGGTGAACTCCTCGAGCCGCTCGGGGAGGGGGTCGACGCCGAGGCCGGGCCCGGCCGGCACGCGCAGGCGGCCGTCGTCGAGCACGAACGGCGGGGTGAGGTCGGCGTGGTAGTAGCGGTCGGACGCCGACGTGTCGCCCGGGAGGATGAAGTTGGGCAGCGCGGCCAGGGCGACGTTGGCGGCCCGGCCGAGCCCTGTCTCGAGCATCCCGCCGCACCAGACCGGGATGCCGTGGGCGGCGCAGACGTCGTGGACCCGGCGGGCCTCGAGGTAGCCGCCGACCCTGCCCGCCTTGACGTTGACGACCGCGCAGGCCCCGAGCGCGATCGCGTCGGCCGCGGCCCGGGCCGAGGTGATCGACTCGTCCAGGCAGATCGGGGTGCGCAGCGACCGGGCCAGGGTGGCGTGGGCGCGCACCGCGTCCTCGGGCAGCGGCTGCTCGATCAGCAGCAGGTCGAACGGGTCGAGGCGGGCCAGCCGGGGGGTGTCCGCGAGCGTGTAGGCGGTGTTGGCGTCGACCTGCAGGAGCACGTCGGGGCCGAAGCGCTCGCGCACCGCCCGCACCGGCTCGACGTCCCAGCCCGGCTCGATCTTCAGCTTGACGCGGCGGTAGCCCTGGGCGAGGTAGCTGCCCACGGCGTCGAGCAGCTCGCCGACCGACCCCATGATGCCGACGGACACGCCGCAGTCGACCGCCTCGCGGACCGCGCCCAGGTGCGCGCCGAGCGGGATCCCGGCGGCCCGCAGCTCGGCGTCGAGCACGGCCATCTCGAGCGCGGCCTTGGCCATCGGGTGGCCTTTGACCTCGGCCAGCGCCGGCCCGACCAGGTGCGCGCCCACCTCGGGCAGGGCGAACAGGCGGGGCAGCAGGTGCCGCCGCATGACGTGCTGGGCGCCGTCGGCGTACTCGGGCGAGTAGAGCGGCTCGGCCCCGGCCACGCACTCCCCCCACCCGTCGCCGGCGTCGGCGCGGACCCGGACCAGCAGCACGTCCCGCTCGGTCTCGGTCCCGAACGAGGTGCGGAACGGCGACACCAGCGGCATCCGCACCCGGCGCAGCTCCACGCAGCCCAGCTTCACCGCCGCCCCTCCTCGCGTTCGAGCACGCACCAGCCTGAGCGGCTGGCCGCGGTGGCCACCCAGCCGGCGGCCAGGGCCCGGCCCAGGGTCTCCCGCACGGCCAGGCGCCAGGCCCGGGCCAGCTCGGGCTGGGTCGTCCGCAGCGCCACGACGTCCTCGGGCACCTGGCAGAGCAGGACGCGGGCGGCCAGGCCTGGGCTGGCCAGCGGCTCGCCCTCCCCACCCTCGGCCAGCAGCACGGCGGCGCCGCCGGCGAGCAGCGCGTCCCGGTCGGGCTCGGGGACGGCCCCGGCCGCAGCCGCCCGGGCCGCAGCCGCCCCGGTCGTGGCCGCCGCAGCCGCCCCTGCCGCAGCCGTCCGGGCTGTGGCCGCCCCGGCTGCGGCGGCCACGACCCGCGGGGCGGCCAGGTCCCACAGCGCGACGCACCGGTCGGTGGGCTCGCCCGCGTTGATCGCGTCGTCCATGCCGCCGTAGAAGTCGGTGTGGTAGGCGACCGCGGTCGCGCCCAGCTTGGTGAGGTTGAAGTAGGCGTTGCGGCGCACCAGCGGGTCGTAGGTCCACTCGGCCTGCCCGATGCCGCGGGCCAGCGCCCAGGCCCGCTGGTGCAGCTTGAGGGCGAGCCCGACCGAGCGGCCCTGGGCCCGGGGCACCACCCCGGCGACGTGGGAGTGCAGGTGGACGCGGCCGTGGTGGAGGCCGAGGAAGCCGACGACGGCGCCGACCAGCTCCTCGCCGTCGTAGGCGCCGGCCACGTAGTTGCCCGCGTGGGCGAGCGCCCGCACCAGCTCGGCGGGCATGGCCGCCGGCGAGGAGACCCCCCAGATCGCGCCGAACACGGCGCTGACCGCGGCCGTCTCGGCCACGCCGCCGAGCTCGACGACGACGACCCCGGCGGCCCGGGCGGCCGCCTCGGCCGTCCGGCGCGGCTCGACCTGGCCGGTCGGCGCGGGCGCTGGCGTGGTCATGGCCGTCACTATCCCACCTCCGCGCCCATGCCGGCAGCTCGCGGGGTAGGTCTTCGTCGCCAGCGGCGGCCGGGCTCGACGAGACGCCGAGGCGCCCCGGCCCTACGGCCGGGGCGCATGGCGGCGGCGCGGCGGCGCTACTGCGCCCCGGCCTGGATCACGCTGCCGACCAGCTCGAAGTTCTCGCCCTGGAAGCGCTGGACCTGCATGGCCTCGATCGGGTAGCCGTCGCCGGTCCCGCCAGTCTGCACCTTGATGCCCGGCAGCAGCAGCGGGTTCTCCACGTCGAGGTTGCGCACGGCCTCCATCAGCGAGGCGCGGGTCGGCTCCTTCATCTGCCCGAGTGCCCTGACCATGGTGTTGCCGACCGCCCAGCCGTAGGCGTTGTACGGGTCGTTGGCGTCAGCGCCCGGCTCGTACTTGGCCAGGCTGGTCTTGTACTCGGTCATCGCCGCGTCGCCGGCCCACTTCGGGTCCTCGGGGTTCTTGAAGTAGGCAGTGGAGACGATCCCCTGCGCGTTGTCCAGCCCGACCGGCTTGAGCACCTGCGCCTTGGACGCGGCCACGTTGTTGAGGATGTGCAGCGGCTTCCACCTCGTCTGGGCCACGGTGGCGATCGCCTGGGCGCCGAACTTCGGCGTGGTGACGTCGAGGAACACGTCAGCGCCGGAGCCGGCCAGCTTCTTGACCTGCGAGGCGACCGACGGGTCGGTGACCTCGTAGCTCTGCTCGTCCACGACCTGGACACCCGAGCCGGCGATGCCCTCCTTGAACCCCCCGAGCAGGTCCTTGCCGTAGGCGTCGTTCTGGTACAGCACCGCCACCTTGGCGTTCGGCTTGCTCTGCTTCAGGTACTCGGCGTAGACCTTCGCCTCGGTCACGTAGTTGGGCTGCCAGCCGATCGTGTACGGGTGCTTGGCGACGTCCTTGCCCCAGTTGGAGGCGCCGGTGGCCACGAACAGCTGAGGCACCTTCTGCTGGTTGGCGTAGTCCCAGATGGCGAGGTTGTTGGCGGTGCCCAAGGTGTTGAACAGGGCGAACACCTTGTCCTGCTCGACCAGCTTCTTGGCGTTGGTGAGCGCGCGCTGCGGCTCGTAGCCGTCGTCGTAGGTGACGAACTCGATCCTGCGGCCGTTCACCCCGCCCTTGTCGTTGGTGAAGTTGAAGTAGGCGTTGACCCCCTTGGCGATCGTGCCGTACGCCGACGCCGGGCCGCTGAACGGGTAGCTGCTGCCGAGCTTGACGGACTTGGCCGTGATGCCGGGGTCGGTCGCGCCCGCCTGGTCGCCGCCCTCGTCGCGGCCGCAGCCCGCCACGAGCAGGGCCAGCACCACCAGCAGCAGCAGCGGGACGCTCTTTCGCGCCGTCGCCGTCCTCCCTCCCACCATGGGGATCCCTCCTTACAGGGCCTACACGGCCGGCAGGCCACCACCTTGCGAGGACGAGACGGTGCCGGCCTCCATGGCCGTCTCGCCGGTGGGCCGCCCTCCGGGCGGCGGCGTCTCGACCACCTCGACCAGGCGCCGGCGCAGGCGCCCCAGCAGCCCGGCGGCGCCTCCCGGCAGCAGGTACATGACCGCGATCAGGGTCGCGCCGTAGAGCATCCCGGTGAGCGCCTGGTCGACGCTGCCCGCGTACTGGGGCACGAGCTCGATGAACACCGCGCCGAGCAGGGCGCCGGCCACGGTGCCGAGCCCACCGATCACGGCCGCGGCGAGGAAGCTGAACGACAGCAGCGGGGTGAACGACTCCGGCGCGACGAACCCGAGCGCGAAGGTGAACAGCGCCCCGGCCACCCCGGCGTAGGCCGCGCTGCAGGCGAACGCGCGGGTCTTCACCCCGGCCCGGTCCACGCCCATGGTGATGGCGGCACGCTCGTCGTCGCGGATCGACACGAGCGCGCGGCCCAGCCCGCCCCGGGTGAGGTTGGCGGCGAGCAGGAACAGCACCGCGGCGACCCCGAGCACCAGCAGGTAGAGGTACTGGTCGGGGTCGAGCGGCAGCCAGCCGGGCGCCGTGGGCTGGGGCACGGCGAGGCCCTGCACCCCTCCGGTGAGCCCCTCGAAGCGCTTGATCAGCGGTGGGGTCGCGACCGACATCGCCAGCGTGACCAGGGCCAGGTACAGGCCGCGCAGGCGCAGCGCGGGCACGCCGAAGGCGAAGCCGAGCACGAAGGTGACCAGCGCCGCGGCGGGCACGGTGAGCAGGTGGGGCAGGTGCGCCTTGGCGATCAGGACGGCCGCGGTGTACGCGCCGATGGCGAAGAACGCGCCGTGGCCGAGCGAGATCTGCCCGCAGTAGCCGACCAGCAGGTTCAGGCCGAGCGCGGCGACCGCGTAGACCAGCACCAGGGTCAGCTCGCCGTTGACCACCGGGTCGGAGTTGAATGGCAGGCCCACCGCGGCCAGCCCGGCCCCGGCCAGCGCGGCGGCGCGGAGCGCCCGGTGGCGCCGGCTGCCCGCCTCGACCGTCAGCGGGCTCATCGGCGCCCCCTGCTTCGAGGCAGGGCTTGCCGTGCGCCCACCTGGCTCGGCCGGCTCCCCGCCGAGCCCGACCGGGCCGCCCCTCTTCCAGGCAAGGCTCGCAGTGCGCCCGCCGGGCTCATGCCCGCGTCACCTCAGGCACGCCGAACAGCCCGGACGGGCGCACCAGGAGCACGACGAAGATGATGGCGAGCGGCACGAGCACCTTCAGGTCGGCGCCGATGGCGCTCACATAGGTGCCGGCCAGGGTCTCGGTCACGCCGATGATCCAGCTCCCCACGACCGCCCCGAGCGGGGAGTCGAAGCCGCCCAGGGCCGCGCCCGCGAACGCGTAGATGAGCACGCCGCCCATCAGGTTCACGTCGAGGAACAGCCGGGGTGCGACCAGCACTCCGGCCAGCGCGCCGAGCAGCGCGGCGAGCCCCCAGCCGAGCATCAGCAGCCGCCCCACGCGGATGCCGACCAGGCGGCTCGAGTCGGGGTTCTGGGCGGCCGCGCGCATGGCCAGGCCCAGCTTGGTGCGCTGGAACAGCAGCCACAGGAGCCCGACCACGCCGAGCAGCACCGCGATGATCCCGAGCGACTCGATCGACAGCGCCACCCCGCCAAGCCCCACGGTGCCGCTGGGGAAGATCCGCGGGAAGCCGCGGTTGGTGAACCCCCAGATCCACCCGGCCGCGGCGTTCACCACGATGAACAGGCCGAGGGTGACGATCACCACGGTGAGCGGGCGGCCGCCCTCGACCGGGCGGATGACCACCCGCTCGACCGCCATGCCGCCGAGGAACGACAGCACGAACGCGCCGAGCAGCGCCAGCCACAGCGGCCGGCCGCTGTCGTGCAGCCCCCAGGCGATGAAGGTGGAGAACATCGCCATCTCGCCTTGGGCGAAGTTCACGATCCCGGTCGAGCGGAAGATCAGCACCAGCGCCAGCGCGAGCGCCCCGTAGACCGACCCGTCGGCGATCCCATCGACCACGACCTGCAGGAACTGTCCCATGCCCGCTCCTTCAGTAGCCGAGGTAGGCCCGGCGCACCTTCTCGTCGGTCTTGACCTCGCTGGCCGGGCCGGCGAGCACCATGCGGCCCGCCTCCAGCACGTAGGCGCGGTCGGCCAGCTCGAGCGCGAGGTTGGCGTTCTGCTCGACCAGCAGCATGGTGGTGTGCTGCTCCCGCTTGACCCGGCCGAGCACCTCGAACAGCTCGCGGACGACCAGCGGCGCCAGCCCCAGCGACGGCTCGTCGAGCAGCAGCAGCCGGGGTCGCAGCATCAGCGCCCGGGCGATCGAGAGCATCCGCTGCTCGCCGCCGGAGAGGCTGCCAGCCGCCTGGCCGCGTCGGTCCGCGAGCCGGGGGAACACCCTGTACCAGCGGTCGAGGTCGGCCCGCACCCCGACGGCGTCGCGGCGGAGGTAGGCGCCGAGCCGCAGGTTCTCGTCGACGGTGAGGGCGGGGAAGGTGCCGCGCCCCTCGGGCACGTGGGCCACGCCCAGCCGCACGATCCGCTCGGTCGCCAGCCCTGCCAGGCGGTGGCCGTCGAAGGTGATCCTGCCGGTGGCCCGCACCATGCCGGTGAGTGCCCGCAGGGTGGTGGTCTTGCCGGCGCCGTTGGGGCCGAGGACCGCGACCACCCCGCCCTCCTCGACGGCGACGTCGACGCCGTGCAGCGCCCGCACCGGCCCGTAGCTGGCACGCAGGCCCTCGACCTCGAGCAGGGTCGTCACCGGCGCCCCATCCTCACGAGCGAGGCCTCCGGTGCGCCCGCCGGGCTCGCGGGCGCCTCCGCTTCACGAGCGAGGCCCCTGGTGCGCCCGCCGGGCTCATGCCGGCACCCCGAGGCGGGCTCACGCCGGCACCCCGAGGCGGGCTCACGCCGGCACCCCGAGGTAGGCCTGGACCACCGCGGGGTCCTCGCGCACCGCCCCAGGCGCCCCCTCGGCGAGCTTGCGGCCGAAGTCGAGCACCACGACCTTGTCGGACATGCGCATGACCATGCCCATGTGGTGCTCGACCAGCAGCACGGTGAGTTCGCCGTCCCCCCGGGCGGCGCCGATCACCCCGGCCAGCTCGTCGACCTCGCCGTGGGTCAGGCCGCTGGCGGGCTCGTCGAGCAGCAGCAGCCGGGGCGCGGCGCCGAGCGCGCGGGCCAGCTCGATGCGCTTGAGCGTGCCGTAGGGCAGCCCGGCCGCCGGGCGGCCGGCCAGGTGGGCGAGGCCGAGGCGCTCGAGCACCTCGTCGGCGCGGCGGCGCAGGGCGCGCTCCTCGCGGCGGACCGGGGGCAGGCGCAGCGCGGTCGCGGCGAACCCTGCCCGGCAGGCGTGGTGGCCGCCCAGCATCACGTTCTCGCGGACGGTGAGCGAGCCGAACAGCCCGAGGTGCTGGAAGGTGCGGGCGATGCCGAGCCTGGCCACCTGGTGGGGCTCGAGCGCCAGCAGGTCGTGCCCGTCGAGCTCGACCCGCCCGCCCTGGGGTCGGGTCAGTCTGCTGATGCAGTTGAACAGGGTGGTCTTGCCGGCGCCGTTGGGGCCGATGAGGCCGCACACCTGCCCTGGCTCCAGCTCGAACGACACCGCGTCCAGGGCGGTCACGCCGCCGAACCGGACCGTGAGCCGATCCACCCGCAGCAACGGCATTGCAGCCCCTTCTCGGGCTGTGGTTGATTTATCTCAGATGCCTGGAACGCCAAGTATGCTCAAAGGCGTTCGGCAACGTAACCCATCGATCGGGATGGGGCGACCGCCGCGACCGCCGCGACGCTGCGGGCGGTCCGTCAGCCCGCGCCGATGCAGACGAACCGGCCGACGCCGCCATCGCCGACGCGGCCGCGGCGCCGCGCCGGATGAGAGGCGGCCGGGGCTGCTCGTCCACGACCCTCCGCTACCATATGAGGGCAGGAGGTGAGGGACATGTCCGGCGAGCCGTGGAGCGATGACGACGAGCTCCTCGCCCTGCTCGGCCGGGCGCTGCGGGTCGCTCCCGGTGCCTCTCGCGAGGCTCCCGGTGCCCCTCGCGAGGTCGTCGAGGCGGGCAAGGCGGCGTGGGCGTGGCGCAACATCGACGCCGAGCTGGCCGCCCTCACCCATGACTCGGTGCTCGACGACGAGCTCGCCACGGTGGCCACCCGGTCCGAGCGGGCCCCACTCCGAACTATGACGTTCCAGTCCGCGGAGCTGACGATCGAGGTCGAGGTCACCGACGACGCGCTGCTCGGGCAGTTCGTGCCGGCGCAACCCGGCCAGGTCGAGGTCGTGGTCCAGCAGGGCGGCAGCACGGCGCTGACCGTCGACGAGGTCGGCTTCTTCGTGGTCCGTCCGATCCCGTCGGGTCCGTTCCGCCTGCACTGCCGGACCGCCGAAGGCACCAGCGTGGTGACCGACTGGACGACGCTCTGACCGCCTGCCTGGCGGCCTGTTCCACGCCTTACTCATCCATCCGCCTCTCGCCCGTTTGCGGCACCTCAGGTCCGTAGCCGGCTTGGCGCGTCAGTCGTCGAGGACCGCCAGGTCGAGCTGGCGCAGGCGCGCGAGGATCGAGGATGTCGATTTCGGCGATCTTCCCGTGCGTGACCGTGAAGCCGAAGACCACACGCGGCCGTCCGCCCGGCGCCCACACGGCTCCCACGGCTCCGTTCACCAGCGCCGGTCGTGCGAACCGGGCACGCCCCGAGAACTGCTCGGCCACGGCCGCCGCACCGCGGACCCCCCTCGACGCGCCCGCAGCCACGGCCGCGCGGTCGGCTCGGACCACCACGTCGGGGTCGAGCAGCGCGACCAGCGCGTCGAAGTCGCCGCCGCGCGCGGCAGCCAGGAAGGCGTCGACCACCGCCCGCTGGCGGGCGCGATCGGCGTCGGGGACGGTGGCAGCGCCCTGGACCCGGCGGCGTGCCCGGCTGGCGAGCATCCTGGCCGCGTTCGGGGAGCGCCCCAGGATGGCGGCGATCTCGTCGAAGGGCACGGCGAAGGTGTCGTGCAGCACGAACGCCAGCCGCTCGGCCGGCGCCAGCGTGTCCAGGACCACCAGCAGCGCCAGCCCGACCCCCTCGGCCAGCAGCGCCTGCTGCTCGGGGTCGGTCCCGTCCTGGCGGCGCACGACCGGGTCGGGCAGGTGCACGCCCAGCGGCTCCTCGCGCCGCGACGTGCGCGCGCGCAGCACGTCCAGGCACACCCGCGCGACCACCGTGGTCAGCCAGCCGCCGAGGTTGGCGACGCCGCTGGTGTCGGCGCGGCCGAGCCGCAGCCAGGCCTCCTGCACGGCGTCGTCGGCGTCGCTCGCCGAGCCGAGCATCCGGTAGGCCACCGCCCGCAGGTGGGTCCGGTGCGCCTCGAACCGCTCCGCCAGCCAGTCGTGCTCGTCCACCGTTACCTTCTTCTGTCGCCATCCGTCATCGCAGTGACGGACCAGACCCAGCCGGTGTACCACAACGAGTGTGGGGAGCTCTTCATGACGTCAGGTCTCCGGACGGTCATCTGTCCTGTCAAGGACCTGGCTCAAGCGAGACGCTGTACGGCAAGCTCCTGGGTGTAGCGCCCTCCATGGACCAGGCGTACTACGTCCAGTTCGATGTCGCAGACCAGAACGTCGGTCTGGATCCCGATGGCCACCGCAAGGGCATGACGGGGCCTGTCGGCTACTGGCACGTTGACGACATCAAGGAGAGTCTCAAGGGTCACAGGCCGTACGACTCGAGCAGGCGCAGCCAGACCTCGCTCACCGTCGGGAACGACGGCACCGCATGCCACAGCCGCTCCAGCGGCACCTCGCCGACGACCGCGACCGTCGCCGAGTGCAGCAGTTCCGCGATGCTGTAGCCGGTGAACGTGGCGCCCACGACCACCTTGCGATCCTCGTCGACGACGAGCTGGCTCGTGCCGGCGGGCCGCTGGCCGGCCACGGCCGAGCCGGCCACGTTCCCGGTCGGGTAGGTCACCACCTTGACCTTGATCCCCTGGTCGCGGGCCTGCTGCTCGGTCAGCCCGACGGCGGCGACCTGCGGGTCGGTGAACATGACCCGCGGCACGGCCCGGTGGTCGGCGAACGCCTCGACGTGCTTGCCCAGGATGTGGTCGGCGCACAGGCGCGCCTGGTACTTCCCCTGGTGGGTGAGGAGCGCGCGGCCGTTGGCGTCACCGATCGCGTAGAGCCAGCCACCGGGCACGCCGCTGGCCCGGAGCTGGTCGTCGACGTCGACGAACCCGCCGGGCTCGAGGCCGACGGTGTCCAGGCCGAGGTCGCCGGTGCGGGGCCGCCGCCCGGCCGCGACCAGCAGCTCGTCGCCGTGCAGCGCCGAGCCGTCGTCGAGCGTGAGCGTGACCGGGCCGTCCTTGCCCGCACGGCGGCAGGCGGCCACGGTGGTGCCGCAGCGCACCTCGATCCCCTCGGCCTCGAACACCTGCCGCAGCTCGACGCCGGCGAACGGCTCCTCCCTGGACAGCAGCCTGCCCTCGCGGGAGACGATGGTGACCGCCTCGGCGCCCAGGCGCTTCCAGGCCTGGCCCAGCTCGACGGCCACGACCCCGTCGCCGAGCACCAGCAGCCGCCGCGGCACCTGCTTGGCCGCGGTCGCGGCCCGGCTGTCCCAGACCCGCATGTCGCGCAGCCCAGGGATCGGGGGGATGCTCGCGGCCGACCCGGTGGCGACCACCACGGCGCGGCGGGCGGTGAGACGCCGGGTCCCGTCCTTCCCTTCGGCGTGGACGACCCGCTCCCCGGCCAGGCGGCCGTGGCCCCGGACGAGCTCGGCGCCGACCTCCTCGACCCACTTGACCTGGTCCTCGTCGTCGTAGTGGTGGACGATCCGGTCGCGCCGGGCCAGGGCGGCGTCCACGTCCAGCTCGCCGGTGACCGCCTCGCGGGCGCCGGGCACGCGCCGGGCGGCGGCCAGCACCTCTCCCGGGCGCAGCAAGGCCTTGGAGGGCATGCAGGCCCAGTAGGAGCACTCGCCGCCGACCAGCTCGGCCTCGACCAGCGCCGTGCTCAGCCCCCCCTCGCTGCACCGCCCGGCGGCGTTCTCGCCCGCCGGTCCGGCGCCGATCACGATGACGTCGAACTCCTCTGCCATGGCGTCCTTCCTTGGTCGGGGCGGCCGCGAGCCGGTGGATGCGGCGAAACCAGGTCCACCCAGCGCGTCAGACGCGCTCGAGGACGACCACCGGAATCTGCCGGTCGGTCTTCTGCTGGTACTGGTCGTAGGCGGGCCAGATGTCGGTCATCAGCTTCCACAGGCGCGACCGCTCCTCCGGGCCGGCCGTGCGGGCGCGGGCGCGGAACCGGTCGCCTTTCACCTGCACGTCGACCTCAGGATGGTCGACGAGGTTGCGGTACCAGTCGGGATGGCGTGGAGCGCCGCCCTTGGAGGCCACGACCACGTAGTCGTCGCCGTCCCGACCGAGGATGAGCGGCGTCGAGAACGGCTTGCCGCTGCGGCGGCCGGTAGTGGTCAGGATCAACGTCGGGACGCCGTTCCAGAGGTAGCCGACGTCACCGTCGGTCTCGCGGTAGCGGCGGACGTGTTCTTGCCCGAAGAGCATGGAACCCCCTCGGCATCGCTGGATGGACGGTTGAAGGATGCACCGTGAGCTGTACCTTGACACACGGCGACACACGCGGCGCACACCTTGGCCCGGAATATCCACCGGCTGAAACGCGCTTGAACCGCGGGGTCGAGCCGTTCGACCCTATGCCGACTCCTGCCACCATCTGAGAACGCCGCTCGTGACATCGCCACTCGCCGACCTGCAGGCACGCCTGCCCGCCCTGATGCTGCGCGACCAGCGCCGCCTGCAACGCCGGATCGACGTCGCCCGCAAGCTCCGGGACCCCGAGGCCCGGCTGGCCAGCACCAGCACGATCGCCGCCGACGTCGACGCGGCCGAGCTACGCGTCGCGCGGCGACGCGCGCGCGTGCCCACGGTCGGGTATCCCGAAGCTCTGCCGGTCAGCCAGAAGAAGGACGAGATCCTGGCCGCGGTGCGCGACCATCAGGTCGTGATCGTCGCCGGCGAGACTGGCTCCGGCAAGACCACCCAGCTGCCGAAGATCTGCCTGGAGCTCGGACGGGGCGTGCAGGGGCTGATCGGGCACACCCAGCCGCGTCGGCTGGCGGCCCGGACGGTGGCCGAGCGCATCGCCGAGGAGCTGGGGACGCCGCTGGACGGCGCGGTCGGCTACGGCGCCGTCGGCAGCGTCGGCTACAAGGTGCGGTTCACCGACCAGGTCGGCGACGGCACGATGGTCAAGCTGATGACCGACGGCATCCTGCTCGCCGAGATCCAGCAGGACCGCCTGCTGTGGCAGTACGACACGCTGATCGTCGACGAGGCACACGAGCGCAGCCTCAACGTCGACTTCATCCTCGGCTACCTCAAGCGGCTGCTCCCCCGCCGGCCAGACCTCAAGGTGATCATCACCTCGGCGACCATCGACCCGGAGCGGTTCTCCCGCCACTTCGACGACGCGCCGGTGCTCGAGGTCTCCGGCCGGACCTACCCGGTGGAGGTCCGCTACCGGCCCGTCGTCGACGACGCCGACGACACCGACCGCGACCAGATCCAGGCGGTCTGCGACGCGGTGGACGAGCTGCGCGCCGAAGGGCCAGGGGACGTCCTGGTCTTCCTGAGCGGCGAGCGGGAGATCCGCGACACCGCCGACGCGCTCAGGCAGCAGCACCTCCCCGACACCCAGATCCTGCCGCTGTACGCGCGGCTGTCAGCGGCCGAACAGCACCGGGTGTTCCAGCCGCACGCCGGGCGCCGGATCGTGCTGGCCACCAACGTCGCGGAGACCTCGTTGACGGTCCCGGGCATCAGGTACGTGATCGACCCGGGGACCGCACGCATCTCCCGCTACAGCCACCGGACCAAGGTGCAGCGCCTGCCGATCGAGCCGATCTCGCAGGCGTCGGCGAACCAGCGCAAGGGACGCTGCGGGCGCACGTCGGATGGGGTCTGCATCCGCCTGTACGCCGAGCAGGACTTCGTGTCACGCCCCGAGTTCACCGACCCGGAGGTCCTGCGCACCAACCTCGCCTCGGTCATCCTGCAGATGACCGCGCTCGGACTGGGCGACATCGCCGCCTTCCCGTTCATCGACGCGCCCGACCGGCGCAGCGTCAAGGACGGCGTCCAGCTGCTGCACGAGCTGGGCGCGCTCGACCCGGCCGAGAAGGACGCTGGCAGGCGCCTGACGCCGCTGGGCCGCAAGCTGGCGCAGCTGCCGGTCGACCCGCGACTGGCGCGCATGGTGGTGGAGGCCGACCGGAACGGCTGTGTCCGGGAGGTCATGGTCGTCGTCGCCGCGCTGTCCATCCAGGACCCGCGCGAGCGACCCGCGGACAGGCAGCAGGCGGCCGCCGAGAAGCACGGCCGCTTCGCCGACAAGGACTCCGACCTCCTGGCCTACCTCAACCTGTGGCAGTATCTGCGCGAGCAGCAGAAGGAACTGTCGTCCAGCCAGTTCCGCAAGCTGTGCAAGGCGGAGTTCCTGCACTACCTGCGGGTGCGCGAGTGGCAGGACCTCTACGGGCAGCTCCGGCAGGTGGCCAAGGCCCTCGGGCTGTCGCTGAACAGCACGCCCGGCGACCGGCAGGCGATCCACCTGTCGCTCCTGGCCGGCCTGCTGTCCCACATCGGCCTCAAGGACGGCGAGAAGCAGGAATACCAGGGAGCGCGCGGCGCCCGGTTCGCCATCTCCCCGGGCTCGGCGCTGTTCAAGAGGACCCAGCCCCGGTGGGTGATGGCGGCCGAGCTGGTGGAGACGTCCCGGCTGTGGGGGCGCACCGTCGCGCGCATCGAACCGGAGTGGGTCGAGGCGCTCGCCGGGCACCTGGTCAAGCGGAGCTACAGCGAGCCGCGCTGGGAGAAAACCCGGGGCGCGGTGATGGCCGACGAGAAGGTGACGCTGTACGGGGTGCCGATCGTGGCGGCGCGGCGGGTGAGCTACGGCCGGGTCGACCCGGCGCTGTCGCGGGAGCTGTTCATCCGCCATGCCCTGGTCGAGGGTGACTGGCAGACCCAGCACCGCTTCTTCCACGAGAACCGCGAGCTGCTGGAGGAGGTCGAGGAGCTGGAGCACCGGGCGCGCCGGCGCGACATCCTGGTCGACGACCAGACGTTGTTCGACTTCTACGACCGGCGCGTCGGCCGGGACGTGGTCTCCGCCCGCCACTTCGACAGCTGGTGGAAGAAGGCCCGCGCGACCCAGCCGGACCTGCTCAGCTTCGAGAAGTCGATGCTGATCAAGCAGGGGGCGGACGGCGTCGACGAGCGCGACTACCCGGACGCCTGGCAGCAGGGCGGCCTTGCGCTGCGGCTCTCCTACCAGTTCGAACCGGGTGCCGACGCCGACGGGGTGACCGTGCACGTCCCCCTGCCGGTCCTGAACCAGGTGACCGGCGACGGCTTCGACTGGCAGGTCCCGGGCCTGCGCGAGGAGCTGCTGACCGCCCTGATCAGGTCGCTCCCCAAGCCGGTGCGCCGCAACTTCGTGCCGGCGCCCGACTACGCCAGGGCGGTCCTTCAGCGGGTGGCGCCGCGGGAAGGACCCCTGCTGGACGTGCTGGCGCGCGAGCTCGAACGCATGAGCGGCGTGGCCGTGCCGCCGGGCAGCTGGCAGCTGGACCGGGTGCCGGATCACCTGAAGGTCACGTTCCGGGTGGTGGACGAGCGGCACCGCACCCTTGCCGAAGGCAAGGACCTGGAGGGATTGAAGCTGCGGCTGAGGGAGAAGCTCCGGGCCGCGCTCGCCGTGGCCGTGGACGGCATCGAACAGCAGGGGCTGCGCACCTGGAGCCTTGGCAGGCTGCCGCGGTCGGTCGAGCAGCGGCGCGGCGGCCGGGTGGTGCGGGCCTACCCGGCGCTGGTGGACGAGGGAGGCAGCGTCGCCGTCCGCATGCTCGAGAGCGAGGCCGAGCAGCAGCGCGCCATGTGGCAGGGCACGCGCCGCCTGCTGCTGTTGCAGGTCCCCTCCCCGGTCAGGTTCGTCCTGGGACGCCTGTCCGGCAGGGCCAAGCTGACCCTCAGCCAGTACCCGCACGGGAGCCCGGCGGAGCTGTTCGATGACTGCGTCAGCTGCGCCGTCGACGCGTTGACGGCCGAGTGCGGCGGGCCGGCCTGGGACGAGGACGGGTTCGCCACGCTGCACGACAAGGTCCGCGCCGAGTTGGCCGACACCACCCTCGACGTCGTCACCGACGTCGAGCGCATCCTCGCCGTCGCCGACGACGTCGACGAGCGGCTGAAGGGCACGGCCAGCCCCGCGCTGACGCCGGCCCTGGCCGATGTCAGGGCGCAGCTGTCGGAGCTGGTCTACCCGGGCTTCGTGACCGCAACCGGACGCCGGCGGCTGCCGGACGTGCTGCGCTACCTGCGCGCCGCCGGCCACCGTCTCGAGAAGCTGCCGCACGACCCCCACCGCGACCGGGAGCAGATGCTGCGCGTCCGGCAGCTGCAGCAGGCCTACGAGCGGCTGCTGGACGAGCTGCCGATCGACAGGCCTGCCGGGGAGCCGCTGCAGCACATCCGCTGGATGCTCGAAGAGCTGCGGGTGAGCTACTTCGCCCAGACGCTGGGGACCCCGTACCCGGTGTCCGACAAGCGGATCCGCCGGGCGATGGAGTCGAGCCGCTGACCCGCTCGCCCGCCTGCCAGAGGAGGGCATGCTTGGCAATGCGAACACGGCCAGGCTGGCCGGGGTGGCAGCTGGCGCCGCCCTGGTCGCAACGGGACTGATGCACCTGCTGCTGCTCTTCATCCCCCGTCCGTGGCAGTTCTTCACCTGGATCATGTCGCTGGCGACGCTCGCCGCAGTGCTCCTGCCCTTCACGACCGGTGCCCGCACCGGCACGAAGATCGCCACCGCGGCGATCTACCTCGCCATCGGCGCCGCGATCGGGTCGCTGGTCTCCGGGGTCGCGGCGAGCGCCGTCCGCGTGGGCAGGGAGGACCGACCGTAAGCCGGATGATCCTTGAAGGCTTCCCGCCATGTCAGCACTCATCATCGCCACGGTCGCGCTCGTCCCCGCCTGCATGTTCGGCATCCTCGCGCTGAGCTTCTGGCTCGAGGACTGGCTCGCCCGCCGCCGCTGACCGTTCTCCCTGCTCAGGCCCCTGTGGAACGGCGAATGATCATGGAGACGGACCACCAGGGCCGACGGTCAACGACTGGGCCGACGTGTCAGCGCCGCTCGGCCAGGTAGGCCCGGCCCAGCTCGCGCAGGCGCCGGTGGGCACCGCCGTAGACCTCCCGGACCGGCAGCAGGTCCTTGCGGAGCTTGGACACGAACGTGTAGTTGGGGTCGACCACGTTGGCCACCGGCGCCTCCACGGCCTGGGTGATGAGCTGGTAGGCGTCGAGCTGGTCCAGGCCCCAGGCCTGGCCGAGCCACTGCACGAGATCGACCTGGGAGATCCGGAAGGCGTCCTCCAGGGGACGGGCCGACCCCGTGCTCATCAGGTGGCTGTCGCTCTCCAGCCGGGGCCAGGGCGTGGCCGCCCCCTTGACCAGGTCGACGGCGACCACCGTGTCCATGGCCGCCTCGACCGCCACCCCACAGCTCTCGCCCTCG
The DNA here is from genome assembly GCA_036000965.1 of Actinomycetes bacterium. Lineage (NCBI taxonomy): Bacteria > Bacillati > Actinomycetota > Actinomycetes > Actinomycetes bacterium. The sequence continues at coordinate 61,470 of DASYUT010000124.1, read as the reverse complement.
CCCTGCCGGCAGTGGCCGTCGCCGATCGAGAACAGCGCCCCCTCCACGTTCACGCCCAGGTAGCAGGTCGTGCCGGCCCGCATCTCGGGCGTGTCCATGTTGCCGCCGTGGGCGTCGGGCACCAGCGACGAGCGGGCCTCGAAGGAGGCCGGGGCGACCCCGACCGTCCCGTGCATCGGGTCGAGCGGCAGCTCGACGGCGAGGTCGCCGCGCCGGGCCCGGAAGGTGACCGTGCGCCGCTTGCGGGTCCACCTCGTAGATCCAGACCACCTCGGGCAGCGGCTCGGCGAGCAGGGCGGTGGCGTGGGTGCCGGTCAGCGCCCCGAACAGCGGCACGGTGGTGGAGGCGGCCCAGTCCCTGGACGGCTCGATGGACACGAAGTGGAGGGCGAGCGTGTCCCCGGGCTCGGCCCCCTCCACGTAGAAGGGCCCGGTCTGCGGGTTCACGAAGGGGAACTCGACCACCCGGGAGACGAGGTCGTCGGGGCCCCGCACCCGGCCGGCAAAGCAGTCCTCGGTCCACAGCTCCAGGACGGTGCCGGGCCTGACCCTGCGGACCGGCGGCACGCCGCCGAACGTCCAGGCGAACTCGGCCGGCTCCGGCCGGTAGGTGAGCACCTCCATGCGGCCTCCTTCGCACTCACACGGGCGTGGTCGCGGCGGCGGGCTCCTCGACGAACACCCTGCCGGTCTCGCGCAGCCGCTCCGGCCGCCTGGTGACGAGCACCACCAGGTAGACGAGGCCGATCGCGTACCAGACGCCGACCACGGGCCCGACCAGGCTGATCGGGTACGGCAGGGCGCTGACGAAGTCGAACGCCTCGATTCCCACCGCGGTCAGGAAGGCGGGCAGGAAGGCGGCGATGCCGAGGACCGGGACCAGGCCGTGGAGCAGGGGGTTGAACTCGGCCCGCCGCTCGCGCAGGTAGAAGACCAGGCACGCCAGGTTCACCACCATGTAGATGGCGATGATCACCGCGGTGACGATCGTGCCGACGATCGCGAAGGCGGTCAGCGGGTCGTACTGCAACCCCAGCCACAGGGCCACGCCCACCCCGACCACGAACTGGACGACGACGGCGACGTCGGGGGACCGCCAGTGCGGGTTGACGTGCTCGAGGGGCCGCGGCAGCAGCCGGATCCGGCCCATGGCGAACCAGGTGCGGGTAGCCGCGTTGGCGTTGGCGATGGCCGAGTTGGCGATGGCCAGGAACACCAGCACCCAGCCGGCGCCCCAGGCGCTGCGGGCCAGGAAGTCCCATGGGTTGCCGCTGCCTGCCTTGGGAAACCCGGCGAACTTCTCCGGGCCGAAGAACACCGTGGCCGCATAGGTGGTGAGGACGTAGAACAGCCCGATCGACAGGCACGAGTAGACGACGGCGAGCCGGATGGTGCGCTGCGGGTCCTTGGCCTCCTCGGCCAGCGGTGCCGCGGCCTCGAAGCCGATGAAGGCCAGGATGGTGTAGACCGAGCCGGCGATCACGCCCGACAGGCCCTCGAAGCCCTCGGCGTTGGCGAAGTCGGTGCCGAACACCCGCAGGGTGTTGGCGTCGCCCGCCTTGACGATCAGGGTGACGGCGAGGGCCGCGAACACCAGGATCTCGAACAGGCCGAGGACCGTGCCCGCGCCGGTGCTCAGGCGGATCCCGAAGTACCCGAGGACGAACACCACCACGGCGGCGGCAAGGGCCGCCACCACCCACGCAGGTGTCGTAGCTCCAGCCGAGCTCCTGGTTGAGGGTGCTGGCGACCACGTTCCCGAAGATCAGGAACAGCAGGGGCGCGACCAGCGGCTCGACGAAGGCATAGCCCCTGAGCGATCCGCCGTGAGCATGCGGGATTACCCCGCCTCGACTGCTATCGGCGCTGGGTACGAGCGAGGAGCAGCGCGCCGAGCAGGCCTGCCAGCAGCGATGCCGCGAGAATACCGACCTTGGCCGCCTCCTGGCCCGACTCGGTCTGGAACGCGAGACCGGTGATGAACAGCGAGACCGTGAACCCGATCCCGGCGAGCGCGGCGACCCCGATCAGCTGGCTCCAGCGGACGCCCTCCGGGAGCAGGGTGATCCCGATCCTGGTCGCCATCCAGGTGAAGACGGTGACGCCGACTGTCTTCCCGACGACCAGGCCCGCCACGATCCCCAGGGTGACGCCGCTGGTGACGGCATCGGCCAGGCTCGACCCGCCGATGGCGACGCCGGCGTTGGCCAGGGCGAAGACGGGGATGACGGCGTAGCTGGTCCACGGGTGGAGCAGCTGCTCCAGCCGTGCCAGGGGGGAGACCGCCTCGCGCGACAGGCGTGCCAGGTGGAGCCAGTGGTGGGCGTCGGCGTCGGGCGGGACGGGGTGGTCCACCGTCTGATCGGCGACCCGATGCGCCTCCAGGCTCACCGCCTTCGGACGCTGGAAGGCGACCGCGGGCGTCGCCAGGCCCAGCGCGACTCCGGCGATGGTCGCGTGGATGCCCGACTCGAGCGTGGCCAGCCACACGCCCACGCCGAGCGCCACGTACACCACCGCCCAGCGCACGTGCAGCAGCTGGAGGACGAGGATCAGCGCGAGCAGACCGCCGGCCGCCAGCAGCGCTCCGACCGCGATGGTCCCGGCGTAGAAGACGGCGATGACGAGGATCGCGCCGATGTCGTCGACGATGGCCAGGGCGAGCAGGTACGACCTGAGCGCCGCCGGCAGCCCCCGACCGACGATCGCCAGCACGCCGAGGGCGAAGGCGATGTCGGTGGCCATCGGGATGCCCCAGCCGCGTGCCGCCTCACCGCTTGGGTTGATGGCGAGGTACAGCAGGGCGGGGACGACCATGCCACCCAGCGCGGCGATGGCGGGCAGGACCGCCGCCCTGGGCTCGCGAAGCTCACCTGTGCGTAGCTCCCGCTTGATCTCCAGGCCGACCACCAGGAAGAACAGGGTCATGAGCGCGTCGTTGACCCAGTGCCGCAGGTCCTCCGACAACGACCAGCCGCCAAGTCGGAGGGTGAGCTCGGTGTGCCAGAAGGCGTCGTAGGAGCCACGCCACGGGGAGTTCGCCCAGATCAGGGCGGTGACGGCCGCCACGAGCAGCAGGATGCCGCCGGCCTCCTCGGTGTGCAGGAAGGCCTGCAGGGGTCGGAGGACCAGGCGTGGGACCGGGCCGGCGCTGCCGGACCAAGGCACCCGGATCCTCTCCTCTGCCGAGAGGCTCCGCTCGTCATCCGGATCCATCTTGCCCCCGTGAAGCTAGGAAGAGGTGATCCTGAGGCCGCTCCGCCAGCAGCCATGCCCCACGGGCCAGAGTCCGTACGCGCGCATGACGCTGAACGTGCTTGGTGCCGGCCCGTGGTCGGCAAGGGCGGCGTTCTGCTGCGATCAGGCCTGGCCTGGCTGGCGCAGATTCCTGGAGGCGCCGAGCATGCGAGGCTGGCGGATCATTCTTCCTTGTCTCCTGACGCCGATGGTGCGCTGGTGGCTGGGTCCTGGCCGCCTCCGGCTGTGGGGTGGGAGCCGACGGCGGGCTGAGGGATGCCGCGTAGGGTGTCGACCAGCCGCAGGAGCTCGACCGGCAGCGGGAAGATGAGGGTGGAGTTCCGCTCGGCCGACACCTCGACCATGGTCGACAGCACCCGCAGCTGCATCGCCGCCGGGTGGTTCTCCAGCACGACGGCCGCCTCACCGAGCGCGCCGGCGGCCTCGCGCTCGCCGAGGGCGTGGATGACCTTGGCGCGCCGGTCGCGTTCGGCCTCGGCCTGGCTGGCCATGGCCCGGCGCATGGTCTCGGGCAGCTCGACGTCTTTGACCTCGACCAGGGTGACCTTGATCCCCCAGGCGTCGGTCAGCTGGTCGATGATCTGTTGCAGCCGCTGGTTGATCTCGTCGCGGTTGATCAGCAGCTCGTCCAGGTCGACCTGGCCGAGGATGCTGCGCAGGGTCGTCTGGGCGATCTGGGAGGTGCCGAACAGGTAGTTCTCGATCGCGACCACCGAGCGGACCGGGTCGACCACGTTGAAGTAGGTGACGGCGTTGACCTTGACGGTGACGTTGTCGCGGGTGATGACGTCCTGGGGTGGAATGTCCATCGTCACGGTGCGCAGCGAGACCTTCACCATGCGGTCCACGACCGGGATGATGAAGAACAGCCCCGGGCCCTTGGCGCCGATCACCCGGCCCAGCCGGAAGATCACCCCGCGTTCGTACTCGTTGACGATCCGCACCGACATCGCCAGCAGAACCAGCACGACGGCAAGCGCCAGTGCCAGGCCGATGGTCAGGCCGCTCATGAGGTTCCCTCCTCAGGGTCGACGATCAGTTCCAGGCCCTCCAGGTCAACGACCCGAACGGTTTGCCCCGGTGTCAGCGGGGCGCCGCGGCTGCGGACGGTCCACCAGGCACCGTCCAGCAGCACCTGCCCGGTGGGACCCTCAGCGGTCCGCACGGTGACCTGGCGGCCGACCAGGGCTTCCCGGCCGCTGATGCTGGGGGCATGCCGCGCCCGCCAGGCCAGCCGGCCCGCCAGCACCGACCCGCCACCGACGACCAGCGCCACCGGGACCAGCACGGCCGGGTCGATCCCGACCGCGCCGTCGAACAGGAACAGCCCACCAAGCACCAGGGCGACGGTGCCGCCGGCGGCGAACACCCCCACCCCGGGGACGAACAGCTCGGCGACGAACAGCGCGGCCGCCAGCGCCAGCAGCAGCAGCCCGACCAGGTTGATCGGCAGCACCGACAGCGCGAAGAAGCCAAGCAGCAGGAAGATCGCCCCGGCGATGCCGCCGAAGCCGACTCCCGGGTTGGCCAGCTCGTAGATGATCGCCAGCGTGCCAAGCGACAGGAACAGAAACGCCAGGTTGGGATCGGCCAGCAGCTGCAGCAACCGGCGAAACACCCCGAAGCCCTGCTCGACCACGGTGGCACCGGCCGTCTCCAGGGTGACGGTGTTCCCGGAGGCGACCCGGACGCTGCGGCCGTCCAGCTCCTGGAGCAGCTCGGCGCGGCTGGCGGCGAGCAGGTCGACCGCGTCCAGCCGCACGGCCTCCTCGGCCGTGACCGCGCGGCCCTTGCGGACGGTGTCGATGGCGAACTGTTTGTTGCGGCCACGTTGGGCGGCGACGGTCTCGGCGAAGGCGGCGGCGTCGTTGAGCACCTTGTCGGAGATCTCGCCGCCCTGCAGGTCGACCGGGGTGGCCGCGCCGATTGTGGTGCCTGGGGCCATGGCGGCGAGGTTGGCCGCGAAGGTGATCAGCGCCCCGGCCGAGGCGGCCCGCGCCCCCGATGGGGTGACGTAGACGACCACCGGGACGTCGGCGCCGAGGAACGCTTTGATGATCTCCCGCATGGAGGTGTCCAGCCCACCGGGGGTGTCCAGCTCGACCAGGTAGGCGGCATGCCTGTCCCGCTCGGCAGCGGCGACGCCGTCCACGAGGTGATCGGCGATCACTGGGGTGATCGTCCCGTCGACGCGGGTCACCAGCACGGTCGATGCTTGAGCGGTAGCCCCGCCGGGGAAGCCGACCGACCAGGCCAGGGCGGCGGCGAGCAGGAACGCCGCCGCGAGCCGGCTGGGACGCGGACCGCGCTCGGCCGGCATGGCATCGGCTGCGCTGGCGACCCATGCCGCCGCACGAACCACCGTGCACTCCTGACCTGTCGACGATGTCAACTGCCGACCAGGCTTCCCGGCGCACCACCGCAAGTCTAGCAGCAACCCGCCGGCGCCCGCGTGGGCAGCCGCTGGCCTGGGCCGGTGTCGCGCATCTGCGGCTTGCCTCTGGTCCCAAAGGCGGCAGGCAGACATGGACGACCGCCTCGTCGAGGTGGTGTCCGCCTGCCGCATCGCCGACGGTGACGTAAGGCGACGGAGGTCGTTGCACCAGGGCGGGCTATGCCTGCGATCCGGCCTTCCCAGGCTCGGTTCCAGACTGCTGCCGAGCGTGGCGGTGCCACGTCGGCTTGGCGCCCTCCGGCCGGGTTGTTATGCTGCTGGTGGTGCGCCGGGAAGCCTGGTCGGCAGACGTTGCTCGCTGTCGACCAGGAGCCGTGCGTGAGCACCATCCCCTCTGGATTCTTTGCTCGTGGCGTCGTCTTCGTCCTGACGCGCCCGCTCCACCTGTTTATGGGCACTGAGGCGCGCGGCGCGCTGCTGCTGCTGGTGGCGACCGTGGCCGCGCTGGTGTGGGTGAACTCGCCGTGGGCGGCCAGCTACGAGACGCTGTGGTCGACCAGGCTGTCGGTCCAGGTGGGCGAGGCCGAGCTGGCCAAGGACCTGCGCCACTGGGTCAACGACGGGCTGATGGTGCTGTTTTTCCTGGTGGTTGGCGTGGAGCTCAGCCGCCAGCTGAAGCTGGGCGAGCTGCGCGACTGGCGGGCCATGACCATGCCCGCGGTGGCCGCGGCGGGTGGCGTGGTCGTGCCGGCGCTGCTGTACCTGGCCTTCAACCCCAGCGGCCCGGCCGCGCGCGGCTGGCCGATCGCGCTGGCGGGCGATCTCGCGCTGGTGCTGGGCGTGCTGGCCCTGGTCGGGCCGCGCTGCCCCCCGCAGCTGCGCGTGCTGCTGCTGACGCTGGTGCTCGTCGGCGACATCGCCGCCATCGCGGTGATCGCGCTGCTCAACGCTGAGGTGGTGAACCTTCTGGCGGTGGCGGTGGCGCTGGAGCTGTTCGCGGTGGTCACGGTGCTGCGGCTGCTGCGGGTGCTGCGCACCTTCGCCTACCTGGTGGTCGGGGTCGCGTTGTGGGTGGCGACCTCGACGTCCGGAATCCACCCGGCTATCGCCGGGCTGCTCCTGGGCGTGGTGCTCACCGCCTACCCGCCGGTGCCAGCCGAGGTGCTCCGTGGTGTCCGGTTCGGCCGTTGGTTCGAGCCGGACCCGACCCCGGCGATGCTGTGGGAAACCCCGTTGGGTGTCGGTGAGGCGGTCCACCCGATCCAGCGGCTGCAGGACCTGTTGCATCCTTGGTCCAGCTACCTGGTGGTGCCGGTGTTTGCGCTGGCCAACGCCGGGGTGGCGCTGGATCGCGACATGCTGGCTCGGGCGGTCGGGTCGCCGATCACGCTGGGTGTTCTCGCGGGGCTGGTGGTGGGCAAGCTGGTGGGAATCGTCGGCGCCTCGCTGCTGGTGGTCCGGGTCGGGCTGGGAACGCTACCGCGGCTGGTCACTCGCCAGCAGCTGGCGGCTGCGGCCGCCCTGGCTGGCATTGGCTTCACGGTCGCGTTGTTCGTCACCGACCTCGCCTTCACGGATCGGGTGGCCGAGGAGGAGGCCAAGGTCGGGATCCTGGTCGCCTCGGCGGCGGCCACCACGATCGGCTGGCTGCTGTTCCGCATGCCAGTTCGTCCTTCCGGCCGCCGGCCGCACGTTGGCGGCGCCCCGCCAGCTGGCGGCGCTGGCGGGGCAGGGAGGTGAGCCAGCCGGTGCGTGCGCGTGACCTTGCCATCACCTATCCGTCGCTGACGCCGGACGCCCCAGCGGAGGAGGCGGCCCGGCTGCTGGCCGAGGAGCCGGTGGAGGGCGTGTTCGTCCAAGACCAGCACGGCGGCCTGCAGGGGGTGGTGTCGGACACGGCGCTGCTGGCGTTCCTGCTGCCCCGCTATCTGGCCGAGGACCGGGCGCTGGTCGGGGTGCTGGGCGAGGACGTCGCTGATGCGTTGTGGCAGCGGCTGCGCGGCCGACCGGTCCGGGAGCTGCTGCCGGCCTCATCGGCCGGGTTGGCCGAGGTCGACGCCGACGACACCCTGGTCAAGGTCGCTGCGACGCTGGTCCGCGGCGGCGCCTCCCTGGTGGTGGTCCGCGACCGTGATGGCCGGCTGTTGGGCGGCATCACCACCTCCCGGCTCATCACCCGGCTGCTGGGGGCGCGGTGAGCGCGACGCTGGCGGTCGGCGTCTTCCTCGGCGCCTACGCGTTGATCGCCAGCGAGAAGGTCAACCGGGTGGCGGTGGCGCTGGGCGGCGCCGGGCTGATGCTGGCCCTGGGGCTGCTGTCCTCGGCCGACGCGTTCCACTCCGAGCGGTTCGGGATCGAGTGGGACGTCATCTTCCTGCTGCTGGGCATGATGGTCATCGTCGGCGTCATCAAGCAGACCGGCCTGTTCGACTACCTGGCGATCTGGTCGGCCAAGCGCGCCGGCGGGCGGCCGTTTCGCATCCTGGTGACCCTGACCACCATCACCGCGGTCGCCTCGGCGCTGCTGGACAACGTCACCACCGTGCTGCTGGTCGCCCCGGTCACCTTCCTGATCTGCGAACGCCTGGACATCCCCGCGGCGCCGTTCCTGATCGCCGAGGCGTTGGCCTCCAACATCGGCGGCACCGCCACCCTGATCGGCGACCCGCCCAACATCATCATCGCCAGCCAGGCCGACCTGTCCTACACCGACTTCCTGGTCCACCTCGCGCCGCTGGTGGTGGTGCTGATGCTGCTGTTTGTCGCCATGAGCCGCTGGCTGTTCCGCAACGCGCTGGTCTACCGGCCCGAACGCGCCCGCGAGCTCATGACGCTGGAGGAGCGGGAGGCGCTGACCGACCGGCCCCTGCTAATCCGCTCCCTGCTGGTCCTAGCGCTGGTCACGGTCGCGTTCGCGCTGCATGGGGTGCTGCATTACGAGCCGTCGGTGGTGGCGCTGCTGGGTGCGGGGCTGCTGCTGCTGGTCGCCCGGCGTGATCCTGGGCCGTTCCTGCGTGAGGTGGAATGGCCCACCCTGGCGTTCTTTGCGGGCTTGTTCGTGATGGTCGGCGCGCTGATCAAGACCGGCGTGATCGCCCAGCTCGCCGAGGCCGTCGCCGCCGCGACCGGGGGGAGTTTGTGGGTTGGCAGCATGCTGCTGCTGTGGGTCTCGGGGGTGCTGTCGGCGATCGTGGACAACATCCCCTATGTGGCCACCATGGCGCCGGTCACCGCCACCCTCGTCCAGGACCTGCAGGGCGATGGGGATGCGACGGTGCTGTGGTGGTCGCTGGCGCTGGGTGCCGACCTTGGCGGCAACGCCACCGCCATCGGCGCCAGCGCCAACGTGGTCATCCTCGGCCTTGCCCAACGCGCCGGCCAACCCATCCGCTTCCTGGAGTTCACCCGCTACGGCGTGGTGGTCGCGGTCGCCACCACGCTGGCCTGCGTGCCCTACCTGTGGCTGCGCTACTTCGCCTTCACCTGAACCCGCACCCGGCCATCCCAACGACCCCCAAGAGACGGCGCGAGCATCCACCGATGGACGACAGGATCCGGCAAGGACACGACCCGGAATGGCGGCTCGCCTTCCACGATCGCCTCGACCATGCCGCCCGGGCTCGGGTACTGCAAGCAGTCAGCGCCGGGGAGAGCCTTCCCGATCCCCATGAGGCAGCCATTGCGGCCGGGTTGGCCCACCGACAGCAACGCTTGCTCCTTCGCCATGCGCTGATCATCCTGCCGCTCCAGGTCGGGCTCACCCTGACCTGGCTCGCCATGCTCCTGCCACCAGCGCGGCTGCCCGCCGCCTTCCGCTGGATCTGGGCGGTCGTGCTCACCCTGCTCGTCGGCGTGGCACCGCTGCTGCTCCGACACCAGTACCTGACCGCCCGCCACACCATCGAAGCCAACCAGCGGGCCGGCCGCTCATGAGCGATAGCCGCTCCCCTTCCGGCATTCGTGACCGGGTTTCCACGTCCCTCGGCCGTCCCGTTCGCCGCTGACCGGTCGCCGATCCGCCGGGCCGCGGCCCGGCGTGCGTGGCCGGCTTGGGGTGCGCGGGACCGTGACGGTGGCTCTCAGCGGAGGTCGCGGCGGCGGAAGGCCGCCCAGCCGATCAGCACGACCGGCACCGACACCACAACTGGCAGGACGATCGCGGCGACCGCGGGTCCTTCCGCGAGCATGTTGCGGTCCAGGTACCAGTGCCAGGGTGTGATGGCACGCAGCGGCGCCAGGGCGCCGGTGAGGCTGAGCAGGCTCTGGACGAGGTAGCCGCCGACCGCCACGGCAGTGGCCACCGCGATCGCGGGTCCCCGTCGGCCGGTCGCGGCGCCCACCGCAAAGGCGACGCTGGCATGCAGCAGGGCGATGCCGAAGACCCCGGCGCAGGCACCCAGCAAGCCGGTCAGCGACACGCCGTCCAGCACCTCGAACGGCGCGCCGAAGGCGACCAGGGCCAGGGTGAACGCCGCCACAAGGACGACCAGCAGCGCCACGATTGCCAGGTAGCGTTCGGCCGCGACCCGGCGGCGGGTGACCGGGTTGGCCAGCAGCGGCTCCAGCGTGCCGGCCTCCTCGCTGCCGCCGATGGCCTGCGCGCCGGCGCCGATGCCGAACACCAACACCACCAGCGGTGCCAGGCTGGCGAACAGCCGGGCGTGCAGATAGCCGGGCGGGGAGGTCAGCGGCACCCCGGCTTCGTAGCCGATCACGTCCTTGAAGCCCTCGCGGGTAGGTCGGCGATCACCTGGTCGAAGGACGCCTGGCCCTTGATCGAGGGGTACAACGCGACCGTGAACAGCACCAGCGCCAGCAGCCCACCGATCCACCACAGGGTCGACCGGCGGCGGTCACGGAGCAGCCGGGCGGCCACGATCACGGCTGCTCCCCCTGGTAGTAGCGCAAGAAGACGTCCTCCAAGTCGGCGTGGTGGGTGATGACGCGGACCACCTCCAGCCGCGCGGCGGCCTTGATGACCTGGTCCACCGAGCCCTCCACCACCAGCTGCACGGTCCCATCGCTGGCGTGGACCTCCACCACGCCAGGGACACCGACGAAGTCCGCCGGGTCTGCCGGCCCGGCCACGTGCAGGTCGATGCGCTGGCGGGCCTGCCGGCGCAGCTCCTGGACCCCGGCGACCGTCACCAGGCGGCCCGCCCGCAGGATCGCCACCCGCCGGGCCAGCACCTCCACCTCGGGCAGCGCGTGGCTGGACAGGAACACCGTGGCGCCCTCGCCCACCAGCTCCCTGATCAGCAGCTGGAACTGATGCTGCAGCAGGGGATCCAGGCCCGAGGACGGCTCGTCCAGCACGAGCAGCTCCGGGCGGTGGGCCACCGCCTGCACGATGCCGACCTTGCGCCGGTTGCCGGTGCTGAGCTCGCCCACCGGTCGGGTGGGGTCCAGGTCGAAGCGTTCCAGCAGCATCGCCACCCAGCGCGAGTCGTGGCCGCCACGCAGCCGGCCGTAGAAATCGAGCAGATCGGTGGTGGTGTAGCGAGGGTCGATGGAGAGCTCCGCGGGCAGGTAGCCGATCCTGGCCCGCACCCGCGGGTCCGCCCCGGAGCCGCCGAGCAGCTCCGCGCGGCCTCGTGTCGGCCGGATGAAGTCCAGCAACAACCGGATCGTCGTCGTCTTGCCGGCGCCGTTGGGCCCCAGATAGCCGAACACCTCGCCCTGCTCGACGGCGAGATCGAGATCCTCCAGCGCACGGACCGACCCGAAGTGCTTGGTCAGCCCCTGGATACGGATCACGGGCTCGCTCGGCATCGGGCGCCTCCAGCCGCAATCGTCAGCCACAACAGCGATGCCGACCCGACTTCCCGGCGCACCACCCGAACCATAGCAGGCGGCTTGGCTGCCGCGCACTGAACCCGACGCGACCACCGAGCTCCTGCTCGGGAACCCGACGCGAACCTCCCACGGCGTTGCTGACCTGTCCGCCGACCGTCCCACATCGGGCGTCTCGGCCTGCCGCCACCTGTATGGGCGGCGGCAGTTCGACGGCACCCCAACCCCCAGTAGGATGCCCCAATCGCGGTCTGTGCCAGGCCGCACCACCGGAAAGGACAGCCATGATGGTCACCGTAGGGCTGCTTGTTCGCCTAGTCGCCAAGCCCGGGAAAGAGGCCGAGGTGACCAGCTTTCTGGAGGGAGGGCTGTCGCTGGTCGACGAGGAACCGGCAACGATCGCGTGGTTTGCGATCCAACTTGGCACGTCGGAGTTCGGCATCTTCGATGCCTTTCCCGACGACGCGGGCCGGCAGGCACACCTGGCGGGCCGGGTCGCAGCCACCCTGATGGCGCAAGCCCCTGAGCTGCTGGCGCAGCCACCGGTGATCGAGCCGGTCGATGTCCTTGCGGCCAAGCTACCCGGATAGCTGCCCCATCGGGAGCCTCCTCGACGAGCCTGACCTGCTGCTGACCAGGTCTCGAGCGGCAGTCTGGTCGGCACGTGACTGGTGTACTCGGGAGCCGACCGTGCGGATGCAACCCTTGTTCGCTGACTGTCGCGACGCCCACCTCCGGCGAACCGGCGCGGCCCGGTGATCCAGCTGCTCGTCGGCTTCGGGGTGGGGCTGCTGCTGCTCGCCAAGGCCTCCGACTACTTCGTCGTCGGCTCGGCCCGGCTGGCCACCAGGCTGCGTGTATCACCGGTGTTCATCGGTGTGGCCGTCATCGGGTTCGGCACCAGCGCGCCTGAGCTGCTGGTCTCCGGGTTGGCCGCCGCGCAGGGCAGCACCGAGCTGGCCGTCGGCAACGTGGTCGGCTCCAATGCCGCCAACATGACCCTGGTGCTGGGCATCGCCGGGCTGATGGCCGTGGTGCCGGTGCGTTCGGCAGTGCTGCGCTGGGAGGCGCCGCTCAGCGTTGGCGCCGTGCTGGCCTTCGCCGCCCTCGTCCCCGGCGGGCTCAGCCTCGCCGAGGGCGCGGTACTGCTTGGGCTGCTCGCGGCCGCGCTGTGGCTGCTGCTGCGGGCGGCCCTAGCGGGCAAGGTGGACGTGCTGGCCGGCGAGGTCGGCGAGTACGTGGACGGCACCATCCAGCACTCGTTGCGGGCCGAGCTGATCCGCACCGGGATTGGGCTGGTCGGCACCCTCGCCGGGGCGCAGCTGCTGGTCTGGGGCGCCGCCGGGCTGGCCTCCAGACTCGGTGTGCCGCCGGAGGTGATCGGCTTCACCCTGGTAGCGGTGGGGACCTCCCTGCCCGAGCTGGTCACCGCGATCCAGGCGCAGCGCCACAACGAACCGGACCTGCTGGTCGGCAACCTGCTGGGCAGCAACCTGTTCAACAGCCTTGCCGTCGGGGCAGTGATCGGGCTGGCCGGTGCCGGCGCACGGGCACCCGTGGTGCCCACTACACAGGTCGTGGTGATGGTGGTGACGAGCCTGGGGGCATGGCTGCTGCTCGCCAACCAGGCACGCCTGGACCGCTGGGAGGCCGGGCTGCTGCTAGCTGGGTACGCCATAAGCCTCCCTCTCATTGTCCTGCAGTAGCACACCCCCCGAGCGTGTCACGAGCAGTATCGGGTCGGCGTTGCCATCCTCGGAGGCACACCGTCAAGGGCGCCAGCGGCAACAACCTCAGCGACCGGCGGTCCTGACCAGCCACGCGTCCAGAAAGCAAAGCACGGTAGCAATGACCGCTGCGCTGCCGTGCCTGACGCTGGTCGACCGAGTACTCCTCGTAGGGCAGAAACGACGGCAGCCGCAAATCGAAACGGTGAGGCACGCGATCCCGATGGCAAGCAGCACAGGTTCGGGTCCGACCAGACTTCCTGGTATTCCGCGGGTACCTATTGATCCCCTGAGCGATCGTCCCAGCGTGCGGCTACCTTAGGGCCGAGCAACGCCGCAACCCACTGCCCAGGACCTACCCTTGGCACCGTACGGTTTGAGGCGGGACGCCGAGGGAGCCTGAGGAGCGTTCGTGGACCAGTTGGAAGCGATCTTCGGGCTGTTCGTGCTGCTGGTGGTCATCGCGACCCTGGCGCGCCGCATCGACGTTCCCTACCCGATCCTGCTGGTGCTGGGCGGGCTGGCGATCGGGCTGGTGCCGGGCCTGCCGCTGGTGGAGCCCGACCCCGAACTGGTGCTGCTGGTGTTCTTGCCCCCGCTGCTGTACGCGGCGGCAATCGCCACGCCCGTACGGGAATTGCGGGAGAACCTGCAGCCGATCAGCCTGCTCGCCTTCGGCCTGGTCCTGGCCACGATCGCGGTGGTGGCCGTCACCGCCCATCTCGCCATCCCCGGGGTGAGCTGGCCGGTCGGCTTCACCCTCGGCGCGATCATCTCGCCGCCTGACCCAGTGGCGGCCACCGCCATCGCCAACCGGCTGGGCCTGCCGCGCCGCCTGGTCACCATCCTGGAGGCCGAAGGCCTGTTCAACGACGCGACCGCGCTGGTCGCCTACCGGCTGGCGGTCGCCGCGGTGGTGACCGGCAGCTTCTCGGCGGTCCGGGTCGCCGGCGGCTTCCTGCTGGCCGCGGTCGGCGCGGTGACGATCGGGCTGGCGGCGACTACGACCGGCTGGACCAGACCCTGGCAGAAGTGCGCCGTGAGCTCCTCGAAGCAGAGCGGGATGAACTGTTCCATCTGCGCGACAAGCACGGCATCAGCTCAGAGGTGTTCCGCCGCGTGCTCCACGACCTGGACGTCGAGGAGACCCGCCTTGGTTAGGCAGTGAGCCAGCCATCGCACCTGCACCGCTCCAGACGGTCGTCGCGATAGCAGCGGCGTTCCTTCGGGACGTATCCCGCGTGGTTCTGTCCGAGCTCAGCGCAACGCGCCGGACGGTGATGTCAGCGAGCCGGGCGACATTCTCGATGGTCAGGCTGCTTGATGTGTCGGCTTTATGACACAGGCATGACGGATGAGCGGAAACCGACGGTTGCGTCCACGAACGCGTAGCCCCAGCCGACCAGGAAGCCCACGGCCGGGTGCAGGCCGCGGGCGGCGTAGGTGTAGAAGCCCCCGGCCGACGGGAGCCACCTGGCCAGCTGCCCGATCGACACCGCCACCAGCAGGCAGCCGACCAGGGCCAGGACCACCGAAAGGGGCAGGGCTCCGGCGGCGAAGTTGGCCCCGACGATGATCGAGAAGGCCACCGCAGCGGCCGGGGCCATATGGGTGATCGACTGGAACAGGACCTCCCTGAGGCCGATGGCCTCGCGGGCGAGGCCACGGGATGGGCTGCTCTGCGCCACGTGCGCCTCCTTCGGAGACCTCCCACCACCAAGACAGGCATCCTGAACGGTGGACCGGCACGGGGGGAAAATCAAGAGAAGTCCGAGACGCCCGGGTGGTCCGAACCGGTCAACGTCTCTCGGCGATCGTGGGTGACGAACAGCGCCGCGACCGCTTGACGTACGGGTAGACCGCGGTCATCCCACGTAGCGTCGGGCGGTGAAGCGGCGCTGGGGTTCTTCCAGCAGGCGTAGCCCGTCCTCGACGTGTGGGGGGACCACCCGCCGTTCCCGCAGCACCCAAGGCAGGCCCGCCACGGCCTCGGCGACCGCTGCCACGCTGGCCCGGTCGGGCGGGAACGAGCGCAGCAGCGCCCCCGTGCGGCGCAGCGCGCTTGTGGCCGGGCGGCGCAGCCAGGTCGTCCACAGCGTGTTGCGGATGCCCAGCTGGCGTCGGCGGCGGGGTTCACGCGCGGTCGAGGGCGCGTGGTAGACGACCAGGTCCTCTGCCCAGCACATCCACCAGCCCCTTGCCGCCAGGTCGATGGCCAGCAGCTCCTCCTCCCCGCCAAACCACAGCCGCGGGGAGAACCCCCCCACCTCCCGGAACGCCGCCACGCGGAACATGCTGGCTCCGGCCAGCACCCCCAGCAGCGCGGGGCCGGGCAGCCACGCCGGCCCTGGCACCGGTGAGTGGCGCAGCTCGGGCATGAGCGGGTCCTCGGCCCGGTCGGGCTCGACCAGGCGGGGACCGGGTGTGCGCCGCGGCCGCCTACTCGGTCCGGCGGAACTCGGCGATGGCCACGCCGAGCATGGCCAACCCGACCACCGCGACGACCGTCAGCTCGACCAGCGGCGGGACGGTCCAGCTTCCCCACGTCACCCCGGGGCTGAGCTCGGCGCGCACCGCCGCGGGGATGTCCAGGTGCGCGAACACCGCCTGGCGCATGGGGTCGACCGCGTAGGTCATCGGGTCGATGCGGGTGAGGACGTGCAGCCACGTCGGGAGGTTGCCCAACGGGTACAGCGCACCGGAGAGGAAGAACATCGGCATGAGGAGCGCCTGGGTCAGCGCCATGAAGGACTGGATCTGCCGGATGCGCGCCGCAGCCATCACGCCGAGCGCCGTCAGCGTGAACGACAGCAGCAGCAGCTCGACGACCAGCGTCCCCAGCAGCACCGGGGAGTAGGGCACGCCGACGGCCCCGGCCAGGGACAAGATCACCACGCCCTGGAAGGTGGCCACCGTCGCGCCGCCGAGGCACTTGCCGATCACGATCGCGCTGCGGCGTACCGGCGCCACCAGCATCTCGCGCAGGAACCCGAACTCCCGGTCCCACACGATCGACGCGGCCGAGAACATCGCGGTGAACATGGTGGACATCGCCAGCACGCCCGGGAATATGAACGTGCGCAGGTCCAGGCCGCCGGTGCCGCGCGAGGCGAGCGTGGACAGCCCCGTGCCAAGCACGAACAGGAACAGCACCGGCTGCACCAGCGAGACCACCATCCGGGGGCGGTCCTGCAGGAACCGGATCAGGTCGCGCTGCCACACGATCTTCACGGCCCGCAGGTCGTGGCGGATCGTGCGCCCGGGCAGCCGGACCGGGGCGACAGCGCCGGGGTGCGTTACGGTGTCGGTCGCCATGGCCCTGGTCTCACCTCCTCCTGAACGCGGCCGCCATCGCCCGCAGCGGGTTGGCGGCCTCCGCGTCGCGGATGGTCTTGCCGGTGTAGGACATGAACACGTCGTCAAGCGTTGGCCGCGTCACGCTCACCGACCGGATGGGCACGCCCAGCTCGGCGAACAGGCGCGGGACGAACTGCTCGCCGTCGGCGACGAAGAACGTCACCGCGCCCTCGTGGACGCCCCCCTCCAGGTCGAACCGCTCCCGGAGCGCGGCGATGGCGGCCTCGTCGTCGGGGGTCTGGATCTGCACGCGATCCTTGCCGACGCTGGCCTTGAGGACCTCGGGGGTGTCGAGGACCACGATCTTGCCGTGGTCGATGATGGCGATCCGGTCGCAGTGCTCGGCCTCGTCCATGTAGTGGGTGGTGAGGAAGATCGTGATGTCCTCCAGGCGCTTCAGCTCCTCGATGTAGCCCCAGATCGAGGCGCGGGTCTGGGGGTCGAGCCCGACCGTCGGCTCGTCCAGGAACAGCACGCGTGGGGAGTGCAGCAGCCCGCGGGCGATCTCCAGCCGCCGCATCATGCCGCCGGAGAACGTCTGCACCAGGCTCGTGCGCCGCTCCCACAGGCCGACTATCTCGAGCACCTGGCGGAGCCGGTCGCCGACCACCGGGCGCGGCACGCCGTACAGCTCGGCGTGGAAGCGCAGGTTCCGCTCGGCAGTCAGATAGCCGTCCAGCGTCGTGTCCTGGAACACGAGCCCGATGTTGCGGCGGACGTCGTCGCGCTCGCCCACGACGTCGTAGCCGGCCACCGTGGCCGACCCCGCCGTGGGCGTGGCGAGCGTGCACAGCATCTTGATGGTGGTCGACTTGCCCGCGCCGTTGGGCCCGAGGAACCCGAACGTCTCCCCGCGGCCAACCTCGAAGTCGATACCCGTGACAGCCTCGATCTCGCCGTAGCGCTTGACCAGGCCGTTGACGCAGACGATCGGGTCGTTGCCCGCGGCGGCGGAGCCTGCTGCCGGGTCGAGCGGCCGCTCGTCAAGTGGCGCGCTGCGGGTGGTGCCAGGGGGCTGGCTGTGGTTTATCATGGGGCGTCCCCACGATAGGAGTCACCCCAGTGACTGTCAAGGCAGGCGCGGGCGGCGGGCAGCGCGCAGACGATGCCCGGCGAGCGACCGGCGAGGTCAAGGCTTCGCGCGTGGACCGGCGCGTGGGGCGACGTATGCGCATGAGCGAGGTGCGGCCCGATTCGCCGCCGCTGCCGGGACGGCTGCTGCGGCACCCAAGCGCGGTGCTGTTCCTGGTCATGCGCGAGGCCTTCCGGCTGGGCCAGCGGCGGGCGCAGCGCGCGGGCGCCTCCCCCGCGGAGGCGATGCGCTTTCCCCACTTCGCCCTCCTTGCCTGCCTCGACGAGTTCGGCCCGGCGTCGCAGAAGGAGGTCAGCGACCGCCTCCGCTTCGACGCGAGCGACCTGGTCGCGTTCGTCGACTTCCTCGAGCGTGCAGGATTCGTCGTCCGCAGGCGCGACGAGCGGGATCGGCGCCGGTACGCGCTTCAGCTCACCGCCACCGGCCGCCGGGCCCTCCGGCAGCGGGACGAGGAGGCAGAACGCCTCAACGAGGAGCTGTTCGCCCCGCTCTGCCCGGAGGAACGCGAGCAGCTTCGCCGCCTGCTGCTGCGAGCCCTTGCCCACCACGATCCCCGAGTGCTGGGCGCAGACCCCGGCGACGGTCCCGCCTGAGCGAGCTCGAACGGCCGGTCGGCTGACTCCCTAGTTTTGGGCGGTGCGCCTGAGGTTTGGGCGGTGCGCCTGGTCTCACTCGGGCGGTGCGCCTGGTCTCACTCGTAGGGGTCGTCGGGCGCGGGGATCTCGACGACGCTCGTGGCCGCCAGCTCGGGCACCTCGTCGCCTCCCGGTTGGAACACCCCGGTCACGGTCACCCACTGGTCGCGCGCAGGGCCGCCGTGGACACCGACGACCCGCAGCACCACCGGAGCCGCGTCGGCCGCGCAACACGCGATCTGGTAGCGGGCGAGCCTGAACCCGTCCTCCTCGGCGCCCGCCACGAAGCCGGTGAGCTGGACCGCGGCACCGTTGAAGCTGGCGCCGCCGCGGTCGAAGGCGCGCTGGCCGAACTCGAGCAGGGTCATGGGGACGGGTTCGGCGCCAGGCACGAGCGGGTCGAGGACGCCGCCACCGGAGCGGATGTCGACCTCGGCGCCCCGGCCGACGCCGTAGCTGCCGAGCGTGGGAGGCGCCACGAGCAGGAGGGCGGCGACCGGCGCCAGGAGCAGCCATCCCACCCGGTCGCCTCCGCCACGACGATGATCGTGGGCGTCGGCGGGGTGGGTGTGACGGAGCGCGTGGACCAAGGTCACCAACCCGAGGACGATCGCCACGACACCTGCGACGGCCAGCCACGGACCCATCCCCAGGCGGACGTAGCGACCGTAGGTGCCTGTGAGCGTGAGTCGCAGCAACACGGTGCCGACGAGCACGCTGATCAGCCCACCGGCTGCGGTCACAGCAGCCACCACCCGATGACGGCGCTCGACGCCAGCGCGACGACGAGCGTGAGCGGTGCGAACCGCAGCGCGAAGCCGCGCCCGAACGTGCCCGCCTGCAGGGCGATGAGCTTCACGTCGACCATGGGGCCGACGACCATGAACGCCAGGCGGGCGCTCAGCGAGAACTGGGTGAGGCTGGCGGCCACGAAGGCGTCGGCCTCGGAGCAGATTGCCATCACCACCGCGAGGCCGGCCAGCGCCAAGAAAGCCAGCGGGCCGGCGCCGGCCACGGTGTCGAGGACGCTCCGGGGCACAACCGTCTGCAAGGTGGCGGCGGTCGCCGCCCCGACGATGAGGAATCCACCGGCGTGAAGCAGGTCGTGCTGCGCGGTGGCCGCGAGCACGGCCAGCGGTGGCCCCGCATCGCTGCGCCGCCGGTGGACCCGCTCGAGCAACTCGTCACGGCCGGTGCGGGCCCACACCAGACCGACGACGGTCGCGGCGAGAAGGCTGGCGAGAAGACGGGCGACGACGACCTCGGGTCGGCCCGGAAACGCCACCGCCGTCGCCACCAGCACGACGGGATTGATGGCGGGCGCCGAGAGCAGGAACGCCAGAGCGGCGGCGGGCGGCGCGCCACGGGCCACCAGCCGCCCGGCGATCGGCACGGACCCGCACTCGCACCCTGGGAGCGCGGCCCCCGCCGCGGCCGCCACAGGGACCGCCAGCGCCGGCCTGCGAGGAAGGACCCGGGGGAGGAGCCCGGCGGGGACGAGGGCGGCGACCGCGGCGCTGAGCATCACGCCCAGCACCAGGAACGGCATCGCTTGCACGGCGATCGCGACGAAGACGGTGGCCCAGTGGGCGACGGCGGGCCGGTCGAGGAGACGTTCGAGGAACGGGCGGAGCACGGCGGCTGCCACGACCACCAGGGCGACGCCGGCGACGCCGGCGTCGACCGGACGGGTGCGGCGGCGATCCTGCTGCTCGCCCGGGAGCTCCCCTCCCGCGGCAACGTCGTCGCCGACCGCTCCCACCATGGGCGGGGAGTGCGGCCAGCGGTCGCGAAGGGGTTGGCGGTGAGGGTCACGGCCTGCGGATGTCGCCCTGTTCACCCCCTGCGCATGCTTTTCCCAGATATGTAACCATCGCTTCTCCCAGATATGGAACCATGAGGCGTTCTCGTAGGCGGACGGTCGAGCGCGGGAGGACGGGATGAAGCGAACCTCGCTACGGAGCTGGGCAGCCCAGGTGATGGTGGCGGGGGTCGCGGTCGGTGTGGTGCTCGCCGCACCTCTCGCGGCGCCGAACCGGGCGACGGCGGGCGCCGTGAGCATCTCCGGCGCCCGGTCGCTCTCGGACCAGGTCCTGGTGAGCTACAGCAAGCCGGTCAAACAGCGCTCCACCGACGTACATCTCCTCGCGTTCAACGACCTGCACGGCAACCTCGAAGCGGGCGGGCTCAACCTCTACGGCAAGTTCGCCGGTGGTGCCGCGTACCTGGCCAAGGCGGTGAAGGACCGCCAGGCCCGGTACGGCGACCTGCAGGCGACCCTGCTCGCAGGCGACAACATCGGCGCCAGCCCCCTGGCCAACGGGCTGTTCTTCGAGGAGCCCGTCACCATCGCCACCAACCTGATGAACGTCGACTTCGGGTCGGTCGGCAACCACGAGTTCGACAAGGGCAAGGACGAGCTGCTCCGCATCCAGAACGGTGGCTGCCACCCAGCTGGAGGGTGCACCGCGGCCCCCTACGCGCTGGCCGACGGCACGAGCACCAACGTCTACCCGGGCGCCGACTTCCAGTACCTGTCCGCCAACGTGGTCGTCGACGCCACCGGCAAGACGCTGTTCCCCGCCTTCGGCACCAAGGAGTTCACGAGCGACAGCGGAAAGAAGCTCGAGGTCGGTTTCATCGGCGAGGTGCTCGAGGCAACCCCGACCATCGTCACTCCGACCGGGGTGGCCGGTCTGACCTTCCAGGACGAGGCGGACGCCGCGAACCGCGCCGTGAAGAAGCTCAAGGACATGGGCGTGAAGACGTCGGTGCTGGTGATCCACGAGGGGGGCTTCCAGGCGGCCGGCGCCGCCCTCAACGGGTGCGCCGGCAATCTGGCCGGCAGCGCGATCGCCGACATCGCCAGCCGGCTCGACCCGGCCATCAAGGTGATCGTCTCGGCCCACACGCACGCCGAGTACCGCTGCACGATCAGCAGCAACGGCGTGACCCGTCTGATCACCAGCGCCTCGTCGTTCGGGCGGATCCTCACCGACATCACGCTCACGGTCGACGACACGACCGGGAAGCTGCTGCAGTCGAGCGCCGAGAACGTGATCGTCGAGAACGCCCTCAACACCCCGGGCCCGGGTGTCACCCGCATCCCTGATCCGTCGAAGGAGGACCCGCGGGTCCAGGCGGTCGTCCAGCAGTACGTCGCCGCGGCGGCACCGCTGGCCAACGTCGTCATCGGCCGCATCCAGGGCGACCTCACCCGAACGGCGTCGCCGCTCGGGGAGTCGGCGCTCGGCGACGTGATCGCCGACGCGCAGCTGGCGGCCACGCAGCCGGCGGGGCTCGGCGGTGCCCGGCTCGCCTTCATGAACCCGGGAGGCATCCGCGCCGACCTTCGGGTCGCCGACGTCTCCTCGGGCGGGGAGGCACCGGGTGAGGTCACCTACGGCGAGGCGTTCACGGTCCAGCCGTTCGGCAACAGCCTCGTCACGAAGACGATGACCGGCGACATGATCCGCCGACTGCTCCAGCAGCAGTTCCCCGGATGCGGCGGCCAGACCACGAAGCGGGTCCTGCAGGTCTCGAACACATTCGGGTACGAGCAGGAGCCGGCGGCCCTGACCTGTGAGGGCCGCATCGGCCGGATCCGGGTCGCCGGGGTCGAGGTGGCGCCGACCGACTCGTTCCGGGTGACGATGAACAGCTTCCTCGCAGCCGGCGGCGACGGGTTCACGGTGTTCAACGAGGGCACCGACGCCCTCGGCGGCGCCCAGGACATCGACGCCCTGGTGGCTGCCTTCGCCGCGGCCGAGCCGGCCGGCATCCCGGTGCCGCCCCTGAACCGGATCGTCGCGCCCGCCCCCTGACCGGGGGCGGGCGTCCTGGTGTCAGGCCTGGACCTTGGCCGACCCGACCTGGACCGGGCCCAGCCCTGTGTCGTCGGTACGGCGGGGCCGGCCGGTCATAGCACGCCCTACGGCTCGTTGGGGACGATGATCCACATCGCCAGGTAGATCACGGCACCGGAGCCTCCGAGCACGGCCAGGGCAACGAAGAGCACCCGGATCAGCGTCGTGTCCGTGTTGAAGAACCGGGCCAAGCCGCCACACACGCCAGCCAGCTTGCGATCGGTTCGGCTGCGGTACAGCTTGCGGGTCTGGGCCATGGCGCCGCCTTTCGTGATGCGTGCCTGCGGTTCAGGTAACCGCTGCCGGTGAGGCTACTTGTTGTCGAGCCGCAGCAGGGCCCTGGAGCCGCCCCGGGTGAGCCGTTCGAGCCGCTCGGACCGGCCGGCGGCCAGCACCACACCCACCCGTGGCAGCAGCGCTGGTGGCGGGGTACGCCGGGCCGCGCCCGCCCGCCGGGGGGCCGCCTCGAACAGATGCGGAGGAAGCTGCGGTGCCTCAGCCATATGCCATCCGGCCTCGCGGCACGAAGGTGAACTCCGCGGGAACATTGCAAGGATCGCCGGTGGCGCCCGCCCAGGCAAGGGGAGGGAGCCGGGCCGTGTTGGAGCTGCGGACAGCAATCTGGACTAGCATCGTGGAGAGCTTCGATCTGCAAGGGGGTGGCATGACGGCTCAGGGCGGCGAGAACCTCGAGTCCCGCGAGCCGGGCGGCCGCTCCCTGGCTGCAGGGGACCGGGACCGCGCTGACGGCCCGGTGGAGCCACCAAGCGCCGACTGGATGTGGGAGCTCGCGCTGCACTACGAGCGCATGCGCCGGGCCTATCCCGACCAGGAGCTCTGCATCGTGTTCGACATCGACGGGACGATCCTGGACGTCCGGTACCTGGTGGCGCACGCCCTGCTGGCCTACGACCGGGAGCACGGCACCGAGTACTTCCAGGGGCTGCGCGCCGAGGACATCACGGTTCACGAGAACCGCATCGACGAGTTCCTGGGGAACCTGGCCCTCCCCGCGCCCGTCCGTGCCGACGTCCTCGCCTGGTACGCCAAGCACCTCTGGAGCCCTGCGGCGATCCTCGCCGCGAACCAGCCCTACCGGGGGGTCCTGGGCGTGATCCGGTGGTTCCAGCTGCAGCCGGCGACCTGCGTGGCGCTCAACACCGGACGGCCCGAAGAGATCCGCGACGTCACGCTGCAGGCCCTGAACGCTCTGGGGAAGGCCTACCGGGTGACGTTCCGGTCGGACCTGCTGTGCATGAACCCCTACGGATGGGGGCGGCGCGTCGCCGAGTCCAAGACAGCCTGCATCCGGTGGCTGCAGGAGCAGGGGCTGCGGGTGGTGGCGGTGGTGGACAACGAGCCGGCCGCCATCGAGGCGATGGCCGCGGCCGACCCGACCCACGAGATCTTGTTCCTGCACGCCGACACCATCTTCGAGTCCCAGCGGGTCGTGACGCCGCGCACGGTCCGGGGCACCACCTACGACCTCGCGGAGCTGGTCTCCGAGGAGGAGCTGCGCCGACGGGTGCAGTTCGTCTGGCACGGCGTGAACGACGAGGCCAACCTCCGGCAGTTCCTTGCTTCCGGCGTCCACTGGGCGGAGTGCGACATCCGGCGGGATCCCCTGGACCGGCTGGTGCTGCGTCATGACTCCTTCGAGCAGACCCCGTGGCGTCGCGCCGAGCACCCGTTCCGGCTGGAAGCCTGCCTGCAGGCGCTCCGTGAGCAGGACCGCTCGGTCGCTCTGGACCTGAAGGAAGGTGGGGAGGTCATCGACCGGGTGCTTGGCGTGGTCGCCACCATGGGCATCGACGACGGCTCCCTCTGGTTCAACGGCTCCATCGAGGACCTGCGCGAGCCCGGGATCCGACGCCTGGCCGAGGCCCACCCGCAGGCGACCATCTCCGTCCCCGTCGACTTCCTCGGCCCGCTGCTCCTCGCGGCTCCCGACCTGGCCGGAGAGGTCCTGGACACCCTGCGGTCCTGGGGGGTGAACCGCTGGTCGCTGGACTGGCGGGCGCCGGGAATCAGGGAGCTGATCGATCGCCTCGAGGAGCGGGGATGGGAGGTCAACGTCTACGGCGTCCCCGACCTCGAGGCGTTCCTGGAGGCCTCGCTCCTGCTCCCCAGATCGGTGACGGCAGACTTCAACTTCCCCGACTGGCACTACTTCGGGCGAGGGTCGGGACAGCATCGCGCCTACCACCGCTACGAGCTCGCGGGGAGGGCGCCCTCGGAGCGGTGAGGGAGCAGGAGGTGTCCCTCCACCCGGCGCTGACCTTGCCGAGCGAGAACCGGCGAACTCATTGGCCGGCGGCGGGCCGGATGCCTACGGCTCCTCCTTCCAGTGCAGCTCCTCCCAGATGCCTGGGGGCAGCAACCGGTCGACGCGGTCGAGCACGAAGTCGGGCGTGTCAGACGGGGCCAGCCCCCGCAGGTCCTCGGCCCTGGTCTCACCGGTCAGCACGAGCGCGGCGGCCAGCCCGGTGTCAAGCGCCATGCGGATGTCGGTCGACAGCCGGTCACCCACCATCACGCACTCGGCCGGGACGACGTCCAGCCCCGCCAGCGCCGCGTGCAGCATCGCCGGGTCCGGCTTGCCCGCGTTCGCCTCACACCTGGCACCGGTGC
This sequence comes from Actinomycetes bacterium, assembly GCA_036000965.1. NCBI lineage: Bacteria > Bacillati > Actinomycetota > Actinomycetes > Actinomycetes bacterium. The sequence continues at coordinate 36,715 of DASYUT010000124.1, read as the reverse complement.
ACGCCTCGACCGCGGCGATGATCGCCGCGCAGTCGGGCTCCCCACGCCCCCCGGGAAACGGGCAGAAGCGGTCGGGGTTGGTCGCCACCAGCCGGGCCCGCTTGTGGAACCAGATGGCGTCGAAGGCGGTCTGCAGCTTGTCGTAGGTGAAGGTCCGGTCGTAGCTGGCGACCACGATGTCGATCTCGGCGGGGTCGCTGGACATGCGGATGCCCGCCTTGTCCAGCGCCCGGACCAGCGGCGGCTCGCTGATCGGGAAGACCACCGCGTCGGGGGCGTGGTCCAGCAGCCACCGGGTCATGGTCACCACGGTGTTGACGATCTCCCCGACCGGGGTTGGCAGCCCCAGCCGCTCGAGCTTGGCGGCGTACTGCTCGGGGTCTTTGGTCGGGTTGTTGGACAGGAAGCGCACCGCCAGGCCCCGCGCCCGCAGGTGCTCGACCAGCCGCCTGGCACCCGGCAGCAGCTGGTCGCCGAGGTAGATCGTGCCGTCGAGGTCGAACGCGTATGCCGTGTACAGGCGGTCCGGCACTCGAAGGCCGTGCGCGTCGGTCATGGTCGCCACCCGCTGCAGGCGTCCACCACACGATGAAGGTGAGACGTCGGGGTGATCCGCATGCGACCTCCAGGCACGTGGGCCGGGCGATGACGTGGTGACGTGGTTCGCGGGGGTTGCCAAACCCCTCGGGGCGCCCGTCACCTGGCGAAGACACCGGTCAGGCGGCCCTGCGCGATGGCCGCCTGCCCGATGGCCTCCAACGCGGCGTCGAGCCGGGCCCCGTCGGACAGGTCGAGCTGCTGGCTGAGCGCGTAGAGGGTGAACCGGTAGTGGTGAGCCGGACCGCCTGGCGGGCACGGACCGGTGTAGCCGGCCTCGCCGGCGCTGTTGCGCGCCTGGCGGGCGCCGGGCGGCAGCCGGCCCTGGTCCAGGCCGGACAGCCCGGGGTCGAGGCGGAACAGGACCCAGTGCACGTAGGTGCCCCCAGGCGCATCCGGGTCGTCGACCACCAGCGCCAGCTGGGTGGCGTCCCGGGGCACGCCCGACCACGCCAGCGGCGGGGCGGTGTCCTGGCCCGCACAGGTGAACCGGCGCGGGATCGGCGCCCCTTCGGCAAACGCCGAGCTGGTCACGCCGATGGTGTCGGGCAGGGCGGCCTGGACCCCTGGCGAGCCGCCTTGCCCACAGGCGGCCAGGCAGAGGCCGAGCACGAGCACGATCCAGCGCCGCATCCGCGTAACGGTAGTGCACCGCGGGCTGTTGCGTCTTGCGCTCACCGACGATGCGGCCGCCGACGACGTCTAGGAGGCAGACCGCCGGCTCCTCGACGAGGAACTTCCGCACGGCCGCGGCCGGCGGTGGGGTGCGGCAGATCAGGTGGCCCCACCGCCGGCTCGGATCGGCTGACTCGCTCGGCTCGGCTTGTTCAGCCGACGGGCAGCGTGATCGACTGGCCGTAGATGTTCTGGTCCAGCCCGTGCGCGTTCGGGCACCGATCCGGCTCGAGCGCCGCGGCCGTGCGGCACTGGAACACGTCGAAGCCGTCGACGTAGTCGGTCTCCCGAATGTCCACACCCGCAAGGACGTCCCTGTTGTCCGTCCAGCTCATGTAGCCGAAGAGCGAGCTCGCGCCGTCGAAGGCGAGCGCGACCCAGTTGTAGTCGCCCTGGAACGGCACCGAGCGGTTGCCGAACATCTCGTACGAGGGCTGGTGCGTCGTCGACGAGACCATGCCCAGCGGGGTGAACGTGGTGCCGTCGTCGGATACCGCGGCGTAGGTGCCGGCCACGTCGGTGCCAGACGAAACCGGCCGGCCCTGCGCGTCGAGCGTGTTGCCGATCGGCAGCTGCACGCTGTACGCGTCGTCGGTGCGGTTGTCCTGCCAGACCGCGACGAGCTTGCCGCCCAGCGCGTCCACGTCGGAGAAGTACTGGTGGCCACGGCCGCCCGCGGGGTCCACCGGGACCGGTGCGGACCAGGTCTGGCCGTTGTCCACCGAGCGGATGACGTTGACCACGGACCGGCCGACGAAGCCGGAGTTCGCCCCCGCCGAACTGTAGGACGTGGTGCTCCGGACCACGGTGGCCGGGTCGACCGCGTTGTAGGTGGCATAGACGCCGGGCAGGAGGCCGCTCTGGTCAGCGGTGATCCGCGGCTCCAGCGGCACCCGGAAGAACACGAACCGGCTCGGGCAGGCCGCCGCGCCGTCGCCGCAGTCGCGCGCGCCGTCGGACGGGAAGTACCGGGTGAAGGTCGCGGTCTGGTGGGCCGGCTCGAACGTCGCGCCGCCGTTGGCGGACCGGGCGATGGCAAGGCCCTGCGCGTCGATCGCCGACGGGGTGTTCCGGGTGCCCCAGGTCACGTACACGTCGCCGTCGTGCTCGATGGCGATGTCGCAGCCTTGCACGTCTTTGCCGTAGGACAGCAGGGTCGGACGCGAGAACGTCTGCCCCGAGTCGGTTGACCGGCTGAAGGAGATCTGCGTCCGGCCGTTGAAGCCGACAAAGCGCGACCAGCAGATGTAGACGTTGCCGTCGTTGCGCCCGCCGGTGCGGTCGACGTCCAGCTCCGGCTTGTCCTCGAAGATGCCGTTCAGCCCGGGCGTGCCCTGGCCGACCACGACCGTGCGCAGGTAGTCCTTGGGGTAGCCGCTGGGGTGCGGGCGGTTCGCGTAGGTGGCCACCCACACGTCGCCGTTCTGCGGGTTGACCCGGTTGAACGCGATGCCACCGGCGAACAGGTTGCCGTCGTTGTCGAAGGCGAGCAGCGGGTCGCCGGCCTCGGCCTGCCGGTTGTGCAGCGGCGACGCCACGCCCTCGGCCGAGGTGTCGCTCGGGTAGCCGGGGATCTTCGACGGCGTCCAGCTCTCACCACGGTCACCGGAGAACGCAAGGCCCATCCAGCCGCCACCCAGGTCCGCGTCGCAGTAGTCGTTCCAGCTGGCCACGACGAGGTCCGGGTTCGTCGGGTCGATCGCGACCGTGGGCTCGTTGCCCTGGCGGAAGGCACCACCGTCGTTCGAGTCAGCGTCACCGTCACCCGGGATGTCTGGTGCGGTGCTCGTCGACGTGTCCGAGCAGTGCTGGATGGCCCGGTCGGTGCCCCCGTCGTGCCGTACGTAGGCGGCCGCGGGCGTCACCCGGTCGTCGGGCTCGGGAGCTGCCGCGGAGGGCTGCGCCACGGAGGCGAGGCCGACAACCAGCAGCCCAACCGTGGCAAGGAAGACGGATCGTCGCATGCTTCCTCCAGGGAGGTCGTTGGTACGGCGCCTCGACGACGGGGCAGCGCCGCGGGCCCAATCAAAACGCACAGGCACTACCCCTGACAACCGTTTCGTGGCCGGCGTGATCGGCTTCTACGGTGCTCCCGGCATCGCCGGCCCGTACCGCGACCCCGGCCCGACGCAGCTCGCCGACCAGCTCACCGCGCCGGTGCTGGCCCTGATGGGCGGCGCCGAGGAGGGAATCCCCCTGTCCGAGGTGGAGGCCTTCGAAACCGCCCTCACCGCTGCCGGCGTCGCTCGCCCCTTGATGCTTCAGGTGCAATGGCCCGCGCCAGCGTCCTCCAGCACGGCCTTCAGCGTGGCCAGATCGTGCTCCACCTGCTTCGCGTCTTCCGCGAACCTCTCATCCGACATGTCCGGCGCTTGAAACAGCGTGAAGAGCACCTCGCTGCCTTCGCCGTTCGGGATCACGCGCATCGGCACGTCGATCTCCACGCCTGATCCGAGCTTCACGTAGTGATCGAGGACGCCGAGCTCATTCGCCTCGACGAAGCGGAGCCCCACCGGACCGTCCGGCGTGTCCACGACCCACTGGTCACCGGACCTCGTAACGGATCGGAAGAACGACCACCGAGGCAGGTTCCGCGGATCGGAAACGAAGTCGTAGACCCGGCCCGGCGCGCAGCCGATGGACACGGCCAGCGTTCGTGCCTTGAGGAGCCGAGTCGTCACGGCATGGCTTCCCGCTGCATGGCGAGGCCAGCTTACGTCGGAGCGCGACCGCCGGAAACCCTGTCCCCGCCGGCGGGCGCGGGCGCTCTGCCCCGCTGGCCGAACTCAGCCGCGACTCGGTTCGACGGCAAGGCGTGATGAGGGTTGCCAACTCCGCCTCCGGAACGGGCCGTCACCGCAGCTTCGACCGTCGCGAGCGGCAAGGCCGCGTCTCATCCTGTTGCTGAATCGGGCGACGTGCGGTCCGGCGCCACGATGCCTGCGCCACGAGGCGCGCCGAGGGAGGGCGCGCTTGCCCTCGCCCCCGCCGTGGTCGAAGATCGCGAGCATGTGCCGCAACATCACCACCCTCCGGGGCCTCGAGCCGCCCGCCACCACCGAAGAGATCGAGGCCGCCGCTCGCCAGTACGTCCGCAAGGTCAGCGGCATCACCCGCCCGACCGCCGCGACCGGCGAGGCGTTCGAACAGGCGGTCGCCACGATCACCCGCGTGACCGCCGAAGTGCTGCGCGACCTGCCGCCGCGACGCCAGCCCCCGAAGACCGTCCCGCCCCTGCGCCGCCCCGAGGTGCGCGCCCGCATGACCTGACGCGGGCCGGGCGGGGCCGATCGGGGGTCCGCGCTCGTGGCGCCAGCCAGTGGCAGCGTGCCGCCTGGACCGACCCGGACGAGGTGGTCCGCTACGTCCGCTCGCACGAGGCCGCCCTCAGCGGCCTCTCCCGCCGGGAGGCGCTGAGGAACGTCGCCCGCTGAGGTGCCCGCCTACTCGCCCCAGCCGGGCCAGGGCTGCTGGTGGCCGTCCCGCTGGTGCCAGTAGTCGCGCTGCTCGGTCACCAGGCCGTCGGCGTCGAACCGGAGGAAGCTGCAACCCGCGATCGTGACCGGCTCGCCCCCCTCCAGCAGGGTGGCCCAGTACTCCACCACCGCCCGGTCGCCCTGGACCACGGGGGTGCCGAACACCGGGTCGGCGTCGCTCTCGCCCTCGAGCGCGCTGACGACGTAGTCGACCATGGCGATGGCCGGGCGGAACGGGGTGGGGTGATGCTGGGCGTGCTTGGCGTACAGCTTCCCGATCGACTCGGCGTCGCGGTCGCGCCACCCGGCCTCCCACTCCCGCGACCACCGCCTTGCCGCCTCGTAGGCGTCCATGGCTCTCCTCTGGCGCTATCAGCTTGGGGCTCGGGATGGTGGTGATCGCGGACCTCCTTCGGCGCGGGGACGGCCCGCATGCGAACTCGCGCGGTGGTGTCCGACTGCTGATCGCCTGGTGACCGGCGCCGCGGTCACAGGACCGGCTTGAATTCCATTGCCCACACCACCGAGAGCAGCAGAAGCAGGTTGATACCGTACAGGGTCGCCGCCCGCCGCTGCAGTGAGGACGCCACCGACCCAGACGATGACGGCGAGCACGCGGGGCCGGCGGGATGGCTGTCGGTCCATGCCAGCCCGCCGAGCGCGAGCAGCTCATCACGCTGCTCAACCGGCTCGCCGCCGAGCAGGGGCTTGCCGAAGGGGTCCACCCCGGGGCTGCCGACCCCGATCCCGAAGAGCGCTGAGCACCCCGTTGTGTCGATCGACGCGCTGGAGTGTCGACGCCCTGGTCCGCCACTACCGCGTCGGCCGCTACTCAAGCCCACGCCAGACCGATTGACGCAGCGATTCGAGCGGCGCTTTGGTTCCATCTCGACAGGAGGCGAGCATGAGCCGTTCCTTTGTGGTGACGGGAGGAGGCCGCGGCATCGGCCGCGCGCTGGTGGAGCGGCTCCTCGGCTGCGACGACAACGTGGTCGCGATCGAGCTCGACCCGGCCGCGCTGGCGGGGACCGACAGCCATCCCGCCGGTCCCCGCGTGCTCGCCGTGGTCGGCGATGCCGCCGACGAGGCCGTCACCGAGCAGGCCGCCGATCTCGCGCAGGCCGCGGGCACGCTCGCCGGCTGGGTCAACAACGCCGCCGTGTTCCGGGACGCCTCGATCCACTCGGCCTCCACGCGTGCGGTGCTGGACCTCATCGCGCTGAACCTCAACCCTGCCGTGGTCGGGTGCGCGACCGCGATCCGCCGGTTCCTCGCGGCGGGCACGGGCGGGGCGATCGTCAACCTCTCCTCCCACCAGGCGCGCCGGGCGGTTCCGGGCGCCCTGCCGTACGTGACGGCCAAGGCAGCCATCGAAGGGCTGACCCGCGCGCTGGCCGTCGACTACGGGCCGCGCGGCATCCGGGTCAACGCCGTTGCGCTGGGCTCGATCCACACCGAGCGCTACCAGGCGTTTCTCGGCCAGCAAGAACCTGCGGCGGCCGCGCGGACCGAGGAAGAGATGCGCCTGCTGCATCCGATCGGCCGGGTGGGGCGCCCCGCGGAGGTCGCCGCTGCCGTTGCCCACCTGCTCTCGGACGATGCGAGCTTCATCACCGGCGCAACCATCCCCGTCGACGGCGGGCGGTCGGTGCTCGCGCGCGACCCCGAGGCGCACGGTCCCGGATCGTAGGATGCTCCTTCTCGAATGCCAATGTTGCTGAGCGGCGAGCCCTTAGATGGGCGGGGACTCGTATCCACCAATCACAGCACCGAGCAGTTCGGCAAAGGTGAGCGCCGTGTCGTCTTCGTAGAGCGGACCAACAAGCTGTGTGCCGACGGGTAGGCCGTGGGGTGTTCTCCCGATCGGTGCGACCACGGCGGGCAAACCGGTCAGCGTCGCGTGCGAAATCCAGAAGGCCTGCTTGTCGTAGGGCCGCTCGCCTTCGGGTGTTGTGATCGTGCGTTCTTCGAAGGGTCTGGTGTCGTGTGGGAAGGCTGGAGTGAAGTTCGCCGGGCACACGAACACATCGATGTCGGTGAAGTAGCGGCTCCAGGCGGCACGGGCCGCCATGCGCCGGGTTTCGTGGTCGATGACCTCCGAGAGCGTCGCGAAGTCCTCACCGGGTTGCTGGAAGGCGAAGAACAGCTGCACGTGGAACCCGAACGATTCGTAGTGCTGCACGGGGTCCACGCCATCGGGCCAGCCTGCAACAACCGTCGCACCGGCCCGGGCGAGTGCGTCCACGGCGTTGGACAGCAGTGCGGTGACCTCGCTGGAGACGGGGGCGTGGTCGTGGTCGAACACGACACCGACGCGAAAGTCCTCCAGCCGGGTGTGGCGCGATGGCGACAGCGCCCAGGAGTAGGCCTTCGCAGCCTGGCCCTCGGGCCCGCCGGTGACACTCAGCGCCGTCCGCAGATCGCGTGCGGACCGGCCGAGCGGGCCCACCGCGGACATGTACATCATGTCGCTCGGACCCGGCGGGGGACCGGGTGGCTGGAACCCGGTCAACGGGACGATCTCGACACTCGGCTTCAGTCCGTAGACACCGCAGAAGCTCGCCGGGATGCGAATGGAGCCCACCAGGTCCGATCCGTATTCGAGGAACGTCATCCCAGCAGACAGTGCCGCGGCCGCTCCGCCGGAGGAGCCGCCCGGCGTGCGCGTTGTGTCCCACGGATTGTTGGTGACGCCGTACAGGTCGTTTGCTGTCTGCCCGAAGTCGGCCAGCATGAAGGGTAGGTTGGTCTTCCCGACGATGATCGCGCCAGCCTGCTCGAGCCGCCGTACCACCGTTGCATCCCAGTCCGCCACGAAATCCTTGAAGGCAGGATTGCCCCAGGTGGTTCGCAGTCCGGCAACGTTGAAACTCTCCTTGATCGTCATGGGTACGCCGTGCAGCGGTCCCAACTCGCCACCACGGGTGATCGCTTCGTCGGCTGCGGCCGCCTCCCGCAATGCCGCCTCCCGCCGGAACTCGACAACCGCGTTCAGGGCGGGATCGACGGCATCGATCCGCGCGAGCAGCATCTCGGTCAGCTCGCGAGAGGAGATCTCCTGGCGCCGCAGCATCTGCGCCGCATCGGTGGCTGACTGGAACAGGGTCTCGTTCATGTGCCGGCTCCCGTCAGCTCGTGGCGATCGGTTCTTGGAGCTCTGTCACCCACGCATCCCTGTCCTCGCCGCACTCGATATAGAGCTCTCGGTTACAACCAGATAGAGCTCTCGGTTACAACCAGCGGAGCGGTATCCGTTGGTGTCGATCCAGCGAGCCAGCGTGCGGAGGTCTCGTGCTGCGATCCCATCCTGCATCCTGGAACCCCTCTGGGGCCAGTTCGCCGCGCTGCTGCCCACCCGCCCGGTCCACCATACCCTTGGCTGCCACCGCCAGCGCATCCCCGACCGCCGGTGCGGCGTGCCCGTTATGGACGGCCGGGCGCTCGGGGCGGAAGCGAAGCCCTCACTGAGGTGCCCGGCGGGAACCCGAACGGCCGGGCTGGTGTACCAGATGCGATATCGCTCCCAGGCCACCAGAAGGAGCCGGAGATGAAGCCCCGCATCCTGGTCATGGCCGCCCTGGCGGCCGCCCTCACGCTGCTGGCACCCACGGCTGCCTTGGCCAAGGGGGCCTCGGCCGCCACCATCGACGGAAGCGGGCCAGGCGGCCCGGGCAACGGCCCGAACGGCCCCATCACCCTGGGCGGCAACGGCGAGCCGGGCAGCGGCACCGACCTCGGCACCCTGGCCGACCTGTCCGGGCTGTTCCCGGCCATGTTCGGGCAGTCGCCCGACCCCATGCTCGACGCCGCACCGACCAAGCGGCTCGGCCCCCGCTACACCATCACCTGGACGATCCCCGACGGCAGCGGCACGGCAAAGAAGATCCGCCAGGGTGTCTACCCGTATGCGGCCGGCGGGCCGGTCACCTACACCAGTCCCGGCCAGCCGGTGTTCGACCAGACCACCAGGGGCGGCTGGTACAAAGCGTCAGACAGCCTGCGCCAGCACCTGATCTCGCTCGGCCTGCCCAACAAGGCGCCCTTGGCCGCCGCGAGCGGCGGCGGGTCGGCCGCGAACCCGGCGGGCGGCGCGAACGCGAGCCCCGCGCCGGCCCGGCCGGCGGCGGCCGACGCGCCGGCTGTCTGGCCGCGGGTCTTGGTCGGCGGCGCCCTCCTGCTGCTGGTCGCCGGCACCGCCGCGGTCGTCCTGCGCCGCCGGCCGGGCCCGGCCACCGCCCGCTGAGGTTTTCTACCGCTTCGCGGTTCCAACTCGATCTCGGCTCCGTCAGGCCAACACCCAGGACCGTAAAGCCGCCGAGTCCGCGGCCAGCCAGCCGTCCCCTGGCGCGGCAAAGGGCTGGACGAGCCGAGCCGCGGGAGCAGCACGCATCCGGCGTTCGAGCAGTCCCCTGTCACGACGGGAACGTCACCGAACTGGTCAGCACCCATCGAGGCCATGGAAGGCGGCGACCCGCCGTGGTCGCCGGCCGCCGCCATGCCGCGACTGCCCACGCGAACGCTCTCCTCCTGAGGACCGGCAGGCAACATGAACGCATCTTGCGCACCTGGGCTGGGGGCCAGGCGTACGTCCCGTCGGTCTGGTCGACGTGGGTCACAATCGGGCGAAGGAATCGCCACGGAGGCTCCATGGCCACGTTGCGCGTCGCGCTTGTCACCCCGCTGACCGGACCGCTGGCGCGCTTTGGACGCGCGGGCGCGGCGGCTCTGGACGTGTGGGCGCGGCAGGGGGCACGGCTCCCGGCCGGTTGGCGGGGCGTGACGCTCGAGATCCACGACGCCCATCCCGACCCGGCGCGGGCGATGCGCGCCTCGACGGCATCCCATCCCGACGTCGTCTTCGGACCGTACGGCAGCAGCCCGGCGGTGACCGCGGCCGCCGCGACGGACCGGCTCGTGTGGAACCACGGCGGCGCGACCTCCGAGCTTGCCCGCGCGCGCTTCCCGCGCGTGGTGAACGTCCCCTCCCCGGCGTCGGCCTACTTTCGCGGGACGTTGCAGCTCGTGCGGGCGGTCGACCCCGACTCGCGCACGGTCGCGCTCCTGCACGGCGAGACCGGATTTGCCCGCGACGTCGCCGGCGGTGCGCGGGCGGCGGCCACCGCGCTGGCATTCGAGGTGCGCCCCGTCGGGTTCCCCCCCGGACAGGCGCTCGACGCCGCGGCCCGGCTTCCCGACGCGGAGGTCTTGCTGGTCGTCGGGGGCTTCGACGATGAGATCGCCGCGGCGAGGGTGCTGCTGGGACGCGGGTGGCGGGCGGCGGCGTTCGTGGCCGCGGGGGTGGAGGAGGTGCTCGCCCCGCTCGGAGCCGAGCGCGATGGGCTGCTGGGCCCCGCGCAGTGGGCGGCCGCGGCCGCCCCCGAGCCCGACGAGGGACCCGATGCCGCATGGTTCGTCGACGCGTTCCGCCGCGCAACAGGCGAGGAGCCCGGGTACCCGGCGGTGCAGGCGTTCGCCGCCGGTGTGCTGAGCGCGCGGTGCCTGCGAGAAGCAGGGACCGCCGATGACGCCGCGCAGCTCGCCGCGGCCACGCGGCTGTCGTGCCGGACGCTGTACGGAGGCTTCCGCCTCGACCCCGTGACCGGCCTGCAGGTCGGCCACGAGGTGCTCACGGTGCAGTGGCAGGACGGGAGCCGCCGCGTCGTCTGGCCTCCGGAGCTGGCGGAGCGACCGCTTTCGTATCCACTGCCCCAGCGCACCATCCGGTGAGGCCGCGCCCGTCCCGCTGCGCGTCGACGACAGCGAAGGAGGCCCTCCGGCTCGGCCCCTCGGGACGCTGCGGGCTTGCAGGCGAACCTCCGCGGCATGCAGCGAGGGTCCTTGAGGTAGCGTCCTTGCGGCACACCATCCCAGTGAGGCCAGCTGCCCGCGCGTGGCCTGTGGGCGTGACAGGCAGCCGCGCCGCGGGGTCAGGCGTCGGCCAGGTGCTCCGCCATGCGATCGAAGAAGGACGACCACCCTTCCCCGGAACGCTCGTACTGCTTGGCCGACAGGCGGCCACGCTGCTGGAAGAGCATCTCGGTGCGGCCGTCGCCGAGGTCGGTGAGGACGACGGTCACCAGCTCGTACTGGTCCTCGCCGGGCCGGTCGGAGAGGGTGAAGACGAGCCGCTTGGGCGCGACCACCTCGCGGTATTCGCCCTTCCATTGGATCTCGCGGCGGCCGGGGCCGGCGAACATCGTCGCCCGCCACGCGCCCCCCTCCCTGACCTCCATCGAGACCGTGGACACGGGCACCTCGGCCTCGCTGCCGCCGAACCAGTCCGCGAAGCGCTCGGGCTCGGTCCACTCCCTCCACACGCGCTCGCGCGGCGCGTCGAAGACGCGGGTGATCGTGATCCCCTGCTCGGCCGCGGCGCCGGGAGTCGGTGGCTCAGCCATTCGCGGGCCCCTTCTCGGTCGCCTGCAGGCGCGCCTCGAGGCGGTCGAAGCTGCCTTCCCAGAACCGACGGTACTCCTCGAGCCAGTCGACGGCGTCCTTGAGCGGCGCAGCCTGCAGCCGCGAGGGCCGAAGCTGCGCCGTGCGACCCCGCGTGATCAGCCCGGCGCGCTCGAGCACCTTGAGGTGCTTGGAGACTGCCTGCACGCTGATCGGGAACGGCTCGGCCAGCTCGTTCACCGTGGCCTCACCCTCCGCAAGACGCCCGAGGATCGCGCGGCGCGTGGGGTCGGCGAGGGCCGCGAACGTTCTCGTCAGCTGGTCGACTGCCATCTCTTATCCAACCACACTGTTTAGCAACCATCTGGTTGGGTTATGATACCGGGCATGCGGATGGACCGGCAAGCACCAACGCGAAGGAGGAGCAAATGGGAAGGATCGTCGTAACCGAGTTCGTCTCACTGGACGGCGTCATGGAGGACCCGGGCGGATCGGAGGACTTCGAGCACGGAGGTTGGGTCTTCGAGACCAACCGCGGAGAGGAGGGCGACAAGTTCAAGCTCGACGAGGCCCTCGAGAGCGAGGCGCTGCTGCTGGGGCGGGTGACCTACGAGGGCTTTGCCGAGTCCTGGCCATCCAGGGACGGCGAATTCGCCGACAAGTTCAACAGCATGCCCAAGTACGTCGTCTCCTCGACCCTCCGGGAGCCCGAGTGGAACAACTCGACGCTGCTCAAGGGCGACGTGGTGGAGGAGGTCTCGAAGCTGAGGCAGGGGGCGGATGGCGACATCGTGGTCCACGGCAGCGCCCAGCTCGTGCAGACGCTGGTCGAGCACGACCTCGTCGACGAGTTGCGCCTGATGGTCTTCCCGGTCGTCCTCGGGACCGGCAAGCGCCTCCTCGGCGACACGAGCGGCAAGAAGCGCCTGCGGCTCGCGGACTCCAAGACGGTCGGTGACGGCATCGCCATCCTCATCTACAAGCCGGCGGGCGAGGAAGCGAAAGCGTCGGACTCCAACTGACCCGCGGCCGGCGCCGCCTGAGCGACGACGCCGGGAAGCCAAGCCCTAACCGCCGCGGCCACAGCCTCGAGGTCCTTCCTCAGGCGGTGGCCGCACCGCAGCGGCCAGCGCGCCCTCGTCGAGCCCGCGCCGGCTCTGTGGTGCGCGATGAGCGCCGCTGGCCGCTCGAACAAGGCGGGTCACGCCCCTGGATGACCGTACCGGTTGCCTTCGGTGGCGAGCTCCCGAGCCAGCGCCACCCAGGCCTGAGCGTGGGCGGCTTTCACTTCCGATCGCCGCAGGTGCTTCTCGATGTCGACGTTGGAGCGTCCTTCTGGCGGGTTGATCTCCTCATACAGGCACTCCGACGCGACGAGCGCTGCATGGGCGTGCCGCATTGCCCCACTCCAGGTCTGGTCATCGAACTGCGTCACGCGGTGTTCCTCTCTCGGGTTGGGCGGACTCGCCTGGCGCTCGACGTCTCCAGCACCGCCGAACGGCGGCGGCGCCCGGGTGGAGGCCTCCTGGGCCCGTTCCCTCTTCCGGCTCAGATGGGCCAGCAGCGAAGCCGGCAGCCGGGTTGCTCCCGGCGGGATCCCAGTCGCCATGCCGTGGAGCTGCGGGGTCGCAGCGGGGAGGACTGGCATGGCTCTCCTCCCCGAGCGACCCCTTGTTGCTGTCAGCTGGCGGGCGTGGTGCCTGCGCTGGCCTCAGCCATCTGACCGGGACGCACCTGGATGCGCTTGGGCTTGGCCTCCTCGGCCTTGGGCACCACGATCTGCAGCACGCCGTCCTCGACCGTGGCCTCGACCGCGTCGGCCTGCACGTGGGCGGGCAGGGTGATCGACCGGCGGAAGGCGCCGTAGCAGCGCTCGACCCGGTGGAACTGCTGCTCGGAGGAGTCGTGGGCGAAGTGGCGCTCGCCCTGGATGGTGAGCAGGCCGTCCTCGAGGGTGATCTCGAGGTCGTCGAGCTTGACCCCGGGGAGCTCGACGGTCACCAGGTAGGCGTCCTTGCGCTCGGAGATGTCGAGCGCGGGCGCCCAGGCCGGAGCACTGCTGGCAGCGGCGGCCTGCCGCCGGCCGAGCGCCTGGGCAAACAGGCTGTTCATCTGGTGGTGCATCGGGTTCAGCTCGTCCTGCGCGTTGCGCAGGTCCTGGAACGGGTCCCATCGCGTCATGGTGGCCATCTGGTCTCCCTCGTTCATGGGGCCGTCTCGGCCCGGCGGCTCGGGGAGAATGCAGGTCCAGGTCCGTGAACGAGATTCACTTGCCGAGGTACTGTGTTCACAGTATTATAAACAGTGTTTACTGTCAAGGCTACCGTACCGGAGGAGATGCAGGTGGAGAAGCGACCGACCGCACCGCCCGGCGAGCGCACGACCGACTGGGCATCGCGCTCGCTGTGGTTCACCGCTCCCGACAGCGACCGCCACGCCCCCACGGCCGACAAGGACCGCCGCCCCCCGCTCACCCGCCAGCGCGTGGTCACCGAGGCACTCACCTTCATCGCCCAAGAGGGCGTCGAGGCACTCACCATGCGCACCCTCGCCGCGCGCCTGGGGGTGGTCCCCGGCGCGCTCTACCGCCACGTCCGCAACAAAGAGCAGCTCCACGACCTGGTCCTGGACGGCGTCCTGGCCGAGGTCGACAGTGACGTCGACCCCGCCATGGCCTGGACCGAGCAGCTCAAGACCCTCGCCCAGCGGCTGCGGGCGGTCCTCGACGACCACCCCGGCGTCGCCGCGCTGCTGAAGACCCGCGACCCGCTCGGGCCCCACTCCCTGGCCCTGGCCGAGGCGTTCCTGGCCCCCCTGCACACCGCCGGGTTCCCCAACCGCGACGCCGGCCTCGCCTTCTTCCTCGTCGTCGACTACACCATCGGCTTCGCGGTCAGCAGCACCCGCACCTCCGTCAACGAGCAGCGCGTCCAGGACGCAGCGACCAGAACCCAGCTCCACGAGTTCTTCCGCACCCTGCCCCCCGACCGCTTCCCCGCCCTGGTCGCCCTCGGCGAGCACGTCTGGCTCGACAACCGCGACGAGCGCTTCACCGCCGGCCTCGACGTCCTCGTCGACGGACTCGAGCGCGCGCGCCACGCGGCGGGCCGCCGGGCACTCGGAGGGCGCCCGACCACGACCACCCCACGACCACCAGCCGCCCAGCACGATGCGCCCCACGAAACCCAGCACGTCGTCAGCCAACGCAGTTGAGACGCACGCCCACCCCACACGCCGGCTCCTACCAGTCGCGGCGAAGCGTTCCGCTCAGCGCGCTCGACCGTCCAAGGCCCGCCACCGGCGCAGCCAGCGGGTCAGATCCGAGGGGGTGATGATCCCCACCACCTCGCCATCTTCGACCACCAGCACCCGCCCGGCCTCGCCGTCCTCGAGCTTGCCCAGCACGCCGTCCATCCGGGCGTCCGGCGCCACCACGACCTGGTCGCCGAGCGGGACCATGAGCTCGCGCACCCGACGGGTGGGCCACTGCTCCCTCGGCACCCGCCGCACCCCCCGCAGGGTCAGCAGGCCGATGGTGCGCCCCTGCTCGTCGACCGGGAACGCGCCGTGGTCATAGCGCATGAAGTAGTCGTCCACGGCGTCCTGCAGCGACAGCTCCGGCGGGACCCGCAGCAGGTCGCCGGCCATCACGTCCTGGGCCTCCACGCCGCGGAGCAGGTCCCGCAGCTGCAGCTCCTGGTAGGAGGCCCGGGCGGCCTGGACCAGGAACCACCCGATGAAGGCGAACCAGATGCCGCCGGCGAGGTTCCCGGCCAGCAGGGAGGCCACCCCTGCGGCGACCAGCAGCCAGCCCACGGCCTGGCCGGCCAGGGAGGCGACCCGGGTGGCGCGGCGGAGGCTGCCGGTGGCCTGCCAGACCACCGAGCGCAGCAGCCGCCCGCCGTCCAGCGGGAACCCCGGGACCAGGTTGAACCCGGCCAGCAGCAGGTTCACCCACGCCAGGTAGCCGAACGTCCCGGCCAGCGGTCTGGGCAGGGCGCCACCGCCGACGCCGGCAACAAGCCCGAACAGCCCGGCGAGGACCGCGCTGGTGAGCGGCCCCACCACCGCGATCAGGAACTCGTCGCCGGGGCCGCGGGACTCCACCCTGGCCCGTGTCGCCCCGCCGAACAGGAACAGGGTGATGTCCTGGACCCGGATCCCCCGGGCCTGGGAGACCAGCGCGTGGGCCAGCTCGTGGACCAGGACCGAGCCGAAGAACAGCACCGCCGCCAGGATGGCAAGCCCGACCGCTCCCCCGGTTGAGAGGCTCTCGTACACGATGGAGGCCCGCAGGTACATGCTGTAGGTGATGAGCAGGGCGATCACCACCCAGGAGCTGTCGATGCGAACCTCGACGCCGGCGATCCTGCCCACGCGCCAGGATGTTCCGAACATCGCCGTCAGCTCCCCTCACCCGGTCAGCTCCCACGCAGCGCCGACACCTCGGATTCTGCCTCCAGACGTCAAGTCCCGGCTCCTCTCCAGGACGTGGCTGGGCTGTCTGATGAACGCCGCCAAGACCAGCGCTATAAGGACCACGGGCGCACGATAAGGTGGTGCGGCTATGGGCCTGGCATTCGAGGATCGGTGGATCTGGGACTTCTGGCTGCTCCGCGACGGCGCCGACCATCACCTGTTCTACCTGCAGGCCTCCACCAACATCGGCCACCCGGACGAGCGCCACTGGAACGCCTCGATAGGCCACGCCGTCTCGCGTGATCTCATGCAGTGGGAGACCCTCCCCGATGCGTTGTCGCCCGGGCCTTGCGGAACCTGGGATGATGCAAGCACCTGGACCGGCAGCGTCATCGCCCAGGACGGTCGCTGGTTCCTGCTGTACACAGGCACAAGCAGCGCCGACGGCAGGCTGGTGCAGCGGATCGGGCTGGCCGAGTCGGACAACCTGGTTCGCTGGCGCAGACACGAGCACCCGGTCCTCGAGGCCGATCCAACTTGGTACGAGACCCTCGACTGCCGGGCTTGGCACGACCAGGCGTGGCGGGACCCTTGGGTCTTCATGCATCCTGACGACGGGCATTTCCACGTCCTGGTCACGGCCCGGGCCCGCGCCGGGGAACCGACGGGGCGCGGTGTCGTGGGCCACGCCCGCTCCCAGGATCTGCGCACCTGGGAGGTCCTGTCACCGGTGACTGACCCGATGGGCTTCGGCCAGATGGAGGTGCCGCAGCTGGTGCACCTGGACGGACGCTGGTACCTGCTGTTCTGCAGCGACATCGAGACCCAGGGTGCCCGATGGCGCGACACGGGCCCCGGCACGGGCACCTTCTACCTCGTCGGCGAAGCGCCGACCGGACCGTTCCGCATGATCGGCGACGGTGCCCTCGCGGCAGACCGGAACGGCTCGACCTACGCCGGCAAGTTGCACGAGACGACCGACGGGACGGTGGTGTTTCTGGCCTGGCACCGCAGACGGCCCGGCGGCGACTTCCACGGCGCGCTGACCGACCCGAGGCCCGTCGAGGTCCTTCCCGACGGCGCTCTCCGAATCCGCTGAACCTCCCGGACAGCCCATGGCGACCACCCGCTGGACGAGAGGACACCTGACCGCCATCGTCGACGACCCGTCCACGTACACGCCGGTGATCGGTGATGCTGCCCCCGCCCGGATACTCCCCGACACCGATTTCTGGGACCTGTGGCCGATCCGTGAGCCGGACGGTACGGTCGCGGCACCATGCGGCGCCCAGATCTGGGCCGGCCTGTCCGCCCCGGCGGTGGGCCACCCGGGCAGCCGCCACGCTGTGGCCCGGATCCGTCTGGTTATGCTCGACCGGGATGGATGGGCAGATCTTGGGCCCCTGCTCCCCCAGGGCGCTTGCCCGGGGAGCCGCGAATGGGCGGGCTGCCTGGTGCTGCAACCCGGGACGGGGACGCTCTGGGCGTACTACACGGCCGCCGGCGAGCGCGGGGAGCCAACACCGACGTTCCGCCAACGGATCATGGGTGCCACCGCTGTCCTGCGCTGCGTCTCCGGGCGCCCGGAGATCACCGGCTGGAGCATGCACCGGGAGCTCGTGGTGGCGGACGGCATCCGCTATCTACCCGCCGTCCAGGCCATCGGCGAACCAGGCTTCATCAAGGCCTTTCGGGATCCCTTCTACTTCAGCGACCCGGCCACGCAGCAGGCCTACCTGCTCATCACGGCGTCCCTGCAGGACTCGACGACGGACTTCAACGGATGCATCGGGATCGCCCGAGCGCGCGCGGCCGACACCAGCGAGTGGGAGCTGCTGGACCCTCTGATCACGGCGGACGCGGTCAACAACGAGCTCGAGCGACCCCACGTCGTGTTTCGCGACGGCCGGTACTACCTGTTCTTCTCGACCCAGCAGCGCACCTTCCACCCCGACGTCTCCGCTCCCACCGGGCTGTACGGCTTCGTCGGCCGGACCGTGCTCGGACCGTACGAACCGCTCAACGGCTCGGGCCTGGTGCTTCGGAATCCGCCTGAGGAGCCGTTCCAGGCGTATTCCTGGCTCGTCCTGAACGACCTCCGCACGGTCGCCTTCGTCGATGCTTATGCCCTTCATGGTCACCACCCCGACGACCTGGAGGCTGAGGGGGAAGCAAGCGTTCGCCGCCACTTCGGCGGGACCATGACACCAGTGATGCACCTGGGTGTGGACGGCGACCGTGCCTGGATCGCCGAGGTCGACACGAGCCTGAGTAACTCGTGACCGACTCCACTACCCCACCCGGCCGAGCCCGGAAGGTGCGCCCACCGTGGGCTGCTCGTGCGGCGACCCGATCAGGACAACCGCGCGACCACCCCGAAGGCGTCAGCGGCCGGGCCGGCACCGCGAGCGCGACGGTGCCAGACTCAGCGACTGCATCTAGACAGCTCCCATGGATTTGAGGTTGTGCGCTATCTCATCGGGCTCGATCACATCCGATTCGCCTTCGCCGGCGACAACTCCGACCGGGGCGCTACGGACCGGGTGCTGCCCCGGGGAGGGAGGTGCCGGTCCCGTCCGGCAGCAGCATGACATGCTCAGCGCAACGTCACGGAATGTGGCCTGAGCCAGTCCAAGTCGGTGGCACGGCGTTCCATGACCATCGTGCGCGGGGAGCTGCGCGCCCGCGTGCAGGCGCACGTCCAGGAGCTGTTCCTGCGCTGGCTGCATCCCGGCGGCGGCAGGAAGCTCGGCCACACAATTGCGGCGATCATGGCAACGAGGGCACTGCCCTTGATTGACGCGACCGTCGCGCGACATCACCAACAGCGATGACTTATTCTCCATCGCCGTGTGTCCTAGCTGTGCATCGACAGAGATCACCCGGTGAGGAGCGTACCGTGAGACGAATTGTCGTTCTCGTCGCATCGGCCTTGGTGCTGGCCGCCTGCGGCGGCGGTAATGAGAAGACCGAGCCCGCAGCTACTGCCTCCACGACGACTGCCGCTGCCGCCACCACAACCACCGCTGTCAACGTTGCTGCCGACAGGCCCAGGCAGCGACGCTCCTTCTCAGGTCGTCCGACCTCCCCGGGTGGAAGGCCACGCCGGACCAAAAGGACCCTGCCGACAAGGCGTTCGATGACCAGCTCGCGGCTTGCGTGGGCAGGCCCAGCCCGTCCACCTACACCACGGCAAGCGCCGACAGCCCGGACTTCAGCATGGGCAACGCCGAAGTGAGCTCGCAGGCCCAACTCGTCAGGACCGTCGAGGACTTCAACGCCGACGTCGCCGCCGTCAGGGGTCCCAAGTACGCGCCGTGTGTCAGAAGTGGCCTGACCAAGTTCCTTCCACGGCAGCTCCCAGCAGGAGCATCGCTGCAATCCGTCGCCGTTGTGCGCCTTCCGGTCGCCCGCTACGGCGAGTTCTCGACAGGGTTCCGGGCGACCATCAAGCTTTTGCTCCAGGGCCAGCCCGCGAGTGTCTACCAGGACGCCGTCTTGCTCGGAAAGGGACGCGTCGAGCTGACGGCAAGCTTCTCGAATTTGGGACGGCCCTTTGACCCCGCCCTTGAGCAGGCGCTCGTGGCCAAGCTCAGCGCCAGGTTGGAAGCAGCCTGACCGGACCTGACCACCCAGCCGAAGTGAGCTTCCCCGCTTGTCGGACGGTCGGTTATCTGGCGCCGGCAGGTGCAGCCATGTGCCAGAAGCCTTGCCGGTGTACGCCTCCTCGTGCTCGTCGGGGCTTTGTCAGCCAAGCTCGCGGGCGATGGCGTCTCGCCGCCTGCCCAGCGTACGGAGGCATTCGGCGAGCGCGTGGCGAATTTGGCCGGTTGGGTAGTCGCCAGACTCGGCGAGGTCCAGTGCCGTTGCGAACGCGTCGGCGCGGCCTCAGTGTCGCCGCGACGGCCGAGCAAGGTGCCCTTCATGATGTGCACCCCTGCCAGCTCGCTGTCCTCGACGTCCGGGCCGGCGTCGTGCAGCGCCTTGTTCATCTGCCTGATCGCATGATTGATCTGGCCCCGGTCGCGGCACCAGGCGGCCCAGAGCAACCTTGCCTCCATCCGCTGCGCTGAGTCGCCATACAGCAGGCCCAGCGCCGCGACCGCGGGCACGGCGGCTTCCTCGAGGCCGGCGCGCCGCGCCAGCCGCTTCAGCAGCAGGCTCACCTTCTCGTCGCGCAGCCGCGGCGCGGCCTGGAAGAAGGGCTTTCTCGACAAACTTCTACAACACCGACGTGCTCGGCGGCACCCTGGTCAGCGACCAGGCGTTCCAGGCCAGCTGGAACATCGCGGCCACGGCGTCGGCCACGGCGGCGGTGGCGTGCATCCCGACGTGGGAGACCGACTTCCGCGACGACCTGCCCAAGCTCGACGTGCCGGTGCTGGTCGTGCAGGGCGACGCCGACCGGATCCTGCCCTTCCCCAATACCGGCAAGCGCCTGCCGGGCCTGGCCAACGACATCGAGCTGGTCGTCGTCGACGGCGGTCCGCACGCCATCGCCTGGACCCACACCGACCAGGTCAACCAGGCCCTCCTCGGCTTCCTCCACTAGCAGCCCGCCCGGGGAAGACGACAGGGCGGTAACCCGGAGCCTGCTCGGCACCTGTGGCGGGCACGTCACATCCCAGGAAAGGAACCCACGATGTCGGTCAACCTCGCCGCGCGCCCTGCCAGGCCGCGCGTCGTCATGGCGGCGGTCCTGGCCGTCGCCGGGCTGCTCACCGCCGCCGCGGGCCAGGTCGGCTCCCCCACGCCACGACAGCACCCACCACCCACGCCAGCGCGACACCGCAGGCCAGCTCGCCCAAGCCCACGATCGTGCTCGTGCACGGCGCGTGGGCCGACTCCGGCAGCTGGGACGGCGTCATCGGGCGCCTCAGGGTGCCGGCTACACCGTCTACGCCCCGCCCAACCCGCTGCGGGGCCTGCCCCACGACACCGCCACCATCGCCGCCTTCCTGCACACCATCAGCGGCCCCGTCGTCCTGGTCGGCCACTCCTACGGCGGGGCGGTCATCACCAACGCCGCCGCCGGCGACAGCCACATGAAGGCGCTGGTCTACGTCGACGCCTATGTGCCGGCGCAGGGCGAGAACCTGGTCAAGCTCACCGGCGCCGGGTCGTGCTTCGCCGTGGCAGACCTGGCCACCGTCTTCGACTTCGTGCCCTTCCCCGGCGCCCCCGCTGGCGTCGCCGACGCCTACATCAAGCAGCGCGTGTTCCCCGGATGCTTCGCCAACGGCCTGCCGGCCCGCGACGGCGCGGTGCTGGCCGCCACCCAGCGGCCGCTGGCGACCAGCGCGCTGTTCGACCAGTCCGGGGTCCCGGCCTGGAAGACGATCCCGTCCTGGGACGTGATCGGGACCGCCGACCACATCATCCCCGCGGCCGAGCGCGGCGCCGTCTCGGCCCATTTCTGCTCGGCCTCGTGGTCGGCGTGGTGTGGTGGCTGCTCAGCAAAGCGCGCGCTTTGGGGTGGACCCGGCCCGCCGCACCTGAGGCTCAGCTCCCTGTGGCCGTCGTGCTTGCGCACCTCGCGGGCACTGTGGTCGAGCACGCGCCGGCGCCGTGTCGAGGGGCAGGGCGCGGCCCTTGACGTCCCACCCGAGCGTCGCGTGTCGGATGGCCGAGCGACCCTACTCAGCGGCCTTGCCCGCCGCGATCAGCCCGGGCCCGGGACGCGCCGTGGTGTTGAAGTAGGTCAGCGCCTCGCCGCAGCGATCGCACAGGAGGTGGTCGTCGGGTCGCCCGCCGCAGCCGGCGTGCTCGACCACGCGCGGGACGCCGGCGGGCTCGGGGTAGTGAGCGTCGCCCCAGCGCAGCAGATGCAGGACGACCGGCCAGAGCTCGTGGCCCTTGGCGGTCGCGCGGTACTCGTAGCGCGTGGGGCGCTGCTGGTAGGGGACGCGCTCCAGCACCCCCTCGTCGACGAGGCGCTGCAGCCGAGCGGCCAGGACGCTGCGTGGTATCCCCAGCTCGTTGAGCAGGTCGTCGAAGCGGTGCACGCCGAGGAACACGCTGCGCAGGATCAGCAGCGACCAGCGCTCGCCGACCACCTCGAGCGAGCGGGCGATCGAGCACGTCTGGGTTTCGTAGTCGCGCTTCAGCATCGGGCGTCGGCCGATCGGGAACTTGTTAGTCGCTTCATCGAACTTATGATACCGTACCTCAGTCAGTTCGATCAAGCGACTCACTAATGATCCGAGGAACCCATGTCCGTCACCTCTCCTGGCCTGCCGAGACAGCACACCGAGCGGACGCTGGCCCGCACCAGGCCGGCGCAGGCCGGCGCGACCGCACGCGCCGGCGCCGCCGGTCACGTGGCCCGGGCCGTGAGCAACGGGTCGCTGGCGAGGGCGCCCGGCCGGCCTGCGCGAGTCGACATCCGCCGGCCCGAAGACGACAAGCTCATCGCCCGCGGCCAGGTTCGCCTGCAGAACATCGAGGCCACGACATGAGCACCGGCACTCCACAGCTTCACGACAGATGGGGAACGCCACGGAGCAGGACCGTCACCTGGTACGACCCGGCGATCCCCGCCGCCGCGGGCGCCGAGCTACCCGGCCGCCAGTTCCTGCGGGCGATCGTCGAGGGTCGGTTGCCGCCACCACCGATCGCAAACCTCGTTGGCGCTCGACTCGTCTCCGTCGGCGACGGTGAGGCGCTGTTCCGCTGCACGCCCGACGAATCCACCTACAACCCGATCGGCAT
Organism: Actinomycetes bacterium; assembly: GCA_036000965.1. Lineage (NCBI taxonomy): Bacteria > Bacillati > Actinomycetota > Actinomycetes > Actinomycetes bacterium. The sequence goes on along the minus strand of DASYUT010000124.1, from coordinate 14,441 downwards.
GGTCCACGGCGGACTGCTGTGCACGCTGCTCGACACAGCGGCGGGTTGCGCCATACACACGCTCCTGCCCGCAGGGGTCGGATTCTCCTCGATCGAGATCAAGGTCAGCTTCCTCAAGGTCCTACGGGCTGACGTGGGCGAGATCGAAGTCCACGGGCAGGCGCTCCGTGTCGGCCGGCGAGTCGCCTTCGCCGAGGCGCACGCCCGCGACGGCAACAGCGAGCTCGTCGGCCACGCCACCACGTCGATCGCCCTGCTCCGGCGATGAGCGCGACAACCATCCCGCCGCCGACGACGTCGACGTCCAGCAGGGTGGTCCCCCGCCCTCTCGGCCGCGGGCAACGACCAAGTCCAGACGAAGCCGAGACGACCACCACCGGGGGATCGCGCAACGCCCCGATCGGCCCGAGCGCGGGGGCGCGATCGTCGCCATCGACCATGAGACCCGTGACCCCGACGCTCCTCCGCCTCTCCGTCAGCCGCCGGCCAGGCAGGCCCCGACACTCGTCCGTAGCGAGGGCAGCTGGGAGCTGTGGCTCGACGCTGGCGACCGCGGGGTCGCTGACCGCTGCGTCCTGCACCCCGGGAACCTGCTCTACGAGGCGAGGGCCGCGCGGGCGCGGGCGGCCTTGACCGCCGCCGAGAGTGTCTCGATGTCGTAGGCGCCGAAGTGGCGGCGGCCGTTGATGAAGAAGGTGGGGGTGCCGGAGACGCCGCTCATGTCGGCGCTGTCGACGTCCTGTGCGATCCGCGCGGCGCCGGTGTGCTTGCGCAGATCTTTGGTGAACCGCTCGACGTCGAGCCCGAGCCGCTCCGCGTAGCCGATGAGGTCGGTTGGGCGCAGCGCGTCCTGGTGGTCGAGCAGCAGGTCGTGCATCTCCCAGAACGCATCGTGCGCAGCGGCAGCCTCGGCCGCCTCTGCCGCGAGCTGCGCGCGCGGGTGGACGTCGTTGAGCGGCAGGTGCCGCCAGACGTAGCGGACGTCCCCGACCTCCGCGAGCAGCTCGCGGACGACCGGCTCAGCCTGTCCGCAGTAGGGACATTCGAAGTCGCCGTACTCCACGAGCGTCACGGGCGCATCCGCTGGCCCGCGCCAGTGGTCGCGCTCCAGATCGACCGGGTCAGCGAGGTCCACGATGTCCTCCGCGGTCCCGAGCAGCGCGCGGATGCGCAGGCGTTTCGGCAGCAGCGCCGCGGCACGTGCTACGACCCAGGTCAACAGCGCCGCGCAAAGCGCAGCCGTCAGGATGCCGAGCTTTGCCTCCTCCAGTTGCGGCCCGCGGAAGGCAAGCGACGCGATCAGCAGCGAGACCGTGAAGCCGATCCCGGCGATGGCGCCGCCGCCGGCGACCGCGGCCCACCCGACCGGTGGCCGCAGCCGGCCGCGGCTCAACCTCGTCACGAGCCAGGAGGTACCGAGGACACCGACGGGCTTGCCAACGACATAGCCGAACACGATCCCGCGCGTGATGGGAGAACCGTAGGCTCGGGTAAGGAACGCTCCGTTGATCGCGATACCGGCGTTGGCGAGCGCGAACAGCGGCACGACCAGGTAGCTCGTCCACGGGTGGTAGAGCTGCTGGAGCCGCTCGTTCGGTGAGACCGCCGACTCGAGCCCGACGCGGGCCGACCGTGCGAGCTCCGACGTCGGCTGCTCCCGGAAGCGCCGGAAGAGGTCCGTGGCGCGCTCCAGGTCCACGCGCGCGGACGGGGTCGCCCAGGTCAGCAGGCCCATCGCGAGGCCGATGACCACCGGGTCGATGCCCGACTCCAGCAGGGCGACCCAGGCGGCCGCCGCGAGCGTCGCGTACACCGGCCCGTAGCGGACGCCCAGCCTGATCGCGACGGGGACCACGGCGAACAGCGCCAAGGCGACGACCAACGCCCCGAACGCGAGCTCGCTCGTATAGACCGTCGCGATCACCACGAGCGCGATGACATCGTCCACGACGACCACGGTGAGCATGAACGCGCGCAGCCGCTCAGGGAAACGCGACCCCACCAGCGCAAGCACCCCGAGCGCGAAGGCGGTGTCGGTCGACATCGCCACACCCCAGCCGTGCGCCGACGGGCGGCCGGCGTTCACCGCCAGGTAGACCGCGACAGCCGCTACCATCCCGCCGATGCCGGCGAGCAGCGGCAACGCAACCCTGCGCCGCTCGCGAAGCTCTCCAACGTCGAACTCCCGGCGCGCCTCCAGGCCGACCACAAAGAAGAACAACGCCATCAGGCCGCTGTTCACCCAGCTGCGGAGATCCTGCGACACGCCCCAGCCGCCGATCCGGATCTCCAGCTTGGTCCGCCAGACGCGCTCGTAGGAGGACGCATCGACGTTGACCCAGACCAGCGCCGCCAGCGTGGCGGCGAGCAAGACGGTGGCGCTCCCCGCCTCGGTGCGGAGAAACCTCCGCAGCGGCGTCTCGAGAGTGCGTGTCCACGCCGTCCGCCCGGACAACCGCGATGCTTGCGGCCCGACCATACCCGCAGTCTATCCAAAGGCGTCGGCGTATTGAGCTTCGCCCCGGTTTCTCGGAGGCTTCCAAAGCTGGTCCACTGGGACCACGAGCAAGGAGGACATCAGTCTTCCTCGGCATCACAACCCCATGAACCAGACATTCCCGCACTTTGCCGACCCTGACGGGTACGGGTGGCCGCCGCAGGGCCGGCGTTGAGAGTCATGGAAAGGTTCTCATGACTTCGCTGGCCTCACAGTCTGCGGAGTCACGCGAGTGGGCAAGTGACGCTACGATCCAATCGTGCCCGGCCGCCCCGGCGGGATGGCGGCCAACCGAACGATGCGCGGGTATACGAGAGCCGCGCCGCTCAGCGGGGCTGGCTACTGGGTCGCCAGCGCGAGGCGCTCCCGCAGTCGGCGTGCCACGGCACGGTCGCCGGTGACCTGCAGCGCCGACGCTGGCCCTCGCCCCCACAGCCACAGCAGCACGTCGGAGGGCTCCCCGGTCACCCGCGCCTCGGCGTCGCCGGTGGCATCGCCGACCGAAACCCGGTCGGGGGCCATCCCGACCTGCCAGGCCTTGTCGCCGGCCGCCACCACGATCGTGCCGGTCGATGCCGGCTGGACGTCGTCGCTCCAGTCGCCGGCGAGCATCATCACCAGCACCTCCTCGACCCCGTCGACGGCCAGTTCGGCGTCGACCGGTGTCACCGCACCGAACGCGCTCTGCACGTCGGCCCGGTGCACGGCCGTCTCCTGGGCCATGCGCCGCACCCAGAAACCGGCCGTCTGGTCCGGCGGCCACCACGTCCAAGACGGGGCGCCCGGGTCGGTGCCCCCCAGCACCTCCAGGAGCCGGCCGTGCGCGTCCGCGAACCATGCCAGCGGGTCGCGGCCGGCCGGCCAGGACGGCGGCCAGGGATCCGGGCGCTCCCCCCGCAGCCGGATGCATGCGATCTTGTGCTCGTAGACGGTCGCGGTGTGCTCCACCGCGTCACCCACCGTCCACCCCGGGCACGGCGGCACCGCGGCCTGCAACCCCTGCGCCGCGGCCCGGCGCAGCAGCTGCCCGTCGGCGTCCAACAGATCCAGGTACCGCGAGCGATCCATGGGTGCAGTCTGGTCGTCGACGCCGCAGGTGTCGAGCCGCCCTGCTGCCGCGAAGTCATTCCCTCGTTGTGACCTCTGCGCTCGGCAATCGAGCCTCGGCTCGGAGCATCGCGGTCCGTCACGGATCGGCCGATAGGGCGATAGGGATCTCGTGCACACTCGCTGGTGCCCACCCGTTCACAAGGGATCGTCCTATGAGATGCGGAACCTATTATGAAAGCCGTGCATCACGAAAGTGCCCGTTCGCCCCGCGTGGCTCAATAACCGTGACTCAGCTTTCCCGCTTCAACTTGCGCCAGCCGCCGGCGCGGTTGTTGGCAATGATGTGCTTGAACATGGCGGTGAGGGCGGGCGCGTTGATCGTTTCGCCCTGGCGGACGGCCACGGTGCGGGCGGTCTTATTTTCGTGGCCGGCGGTGATGACTCCCTCGGGATCAGGCACGATGCCGCCGTCGTAGAGAAAGACGTTGACATGGTCCTTCGCCGCCAACAGGGCGCAGATGTTGCCCTGCAGGACGAAGTACGGACGGTTGGTGCGCTTGATGGTTTCGGTAACGTCCCGGTCGGCGGCGTGGACCAGATCGCGGACCTCGCGGCAGATGGCCTGCTGCCAATCGGGCAGGGCACCGATGTACGAGTCAACGCGCGGGTCGGCGGCGTAGGTCATGGTGGATCCACCATACCCCGTCAGGGACGGCCCGCGTGCGGGACGTTCACACGGCAGGTGAGGATGCGCGCCGACCGGACCTTGGCCGCCTCGTCCGGCATGAGCCTGAAGTCAAGGGGCACGCAGCGGAACAGCGTGTGCCCGTCGTCGCCGCCCAGGGCGCCGGCGATGACGTCGAGGTCGCCGGCGCTGCTCTGCGCTTCAACCCGTTGGGCGCCCGGAGCCGGGCGGCGGCTGCGAGGTGCAGCGGCTGGTCGGGCAGGCCGGGGAGACCTCCTGGTGCTCAGTCGCGGGTGTCGAGGACGAAGGCGACCTGGTCGACGAAGCACCAGCTCCAGTCCTCGCCGGGCTCAAGCGAGCGGACCACGGGGTGGTGGTCGTGGCGGGCGTGGCGGCTGGCGTGGCGGTTGGGGGAGGAGTCGCAGCAGCCGACCTTGCCGCAGGTCTCGCACATCCGCAGGTGGACCCACCAGCTGCCGGTCTCAAGGCACTCCTCGCAACCGGCGACCGGTCCAGGCGGCTCGGTGAGCTTGATCTGGTCCAGGTGGGTGCAGACAGCCATCGTCATCGCTCCTTGATCGCGGTGGCCAAGGCCGCGCCCAGGGTCGCCTGGTCGTAGCCGGCGAGGTGCAGCTGGCCGTTGATGAACAGGGTCGGGGTGCCGCGGGCGCCGCTGGCCAGGGCGCTGTCGACGTCGACCTGGACGCGCTGGGACACCGCCGGGCCGTCCAGGTCGACGCCCAGGCGTCGGCGGTCCAGCCCGAGCTGGTCGGCATAACCCCACAGGTCGGGATCGGCCAGGGCCTGCTGGTGGCCGAACAGCAGCTCGTGCATGGGCCAGAAGCGGCCCTGGAGCGCGGCCGCCTCGGCCAGGTGCGCGGCCGCGAGCGCGTGGGGATGGATCCCGGTGAGGGGGAGGTGGCGGAACACGAACCGCAGCTGGCCGCCGAGTTGCTGCTCCAGCCGCTGGACGGCGCGGAAGGCCATGCGGCTGTAGGGGCACTGGTAGTCGCCGTACTCGACCAGGGTGACCGCGGCCCGCGCACCGCCGCGCCAGTGGTCGCGGTCGGGGTCCACCGGCGGCGTGAGGTCCTCGACGATCGGGCGCATCGCATCACTTCCCGTCCCGCATCGGGTGAATTCAGGCCAAAGCTAGGGAGCGGGCTAGTCCACGAACGGCCCGTTGAACACCGGGACTTCCCCGTAGGGCCGCCCCGTCATGAGCAGGAACCGCGTGCCGGGGGCGGCGTCGGTGACCGTGAACCCCTCTCCGGGACCCAGCAGGACGAGTTGGGGAGGCCTGGCCGGGCGCAGGTTGGCCCCGAAGGCGGCCTCGCCGTCGAGCACGTAGGCGAAGCCCTGGAACCCGGGCGGCACGGAGGTCGTGACCTGCCCGCCTGTGGGCAGCTCGACGTCGAGGATCAGCGCGGGCGTCCCCAGACGCACCGGAGAGCCCTCGCCGACCAGCACCCTAACGATCGCGTCGCCCTCGTGCCGCACCGGGATCTGCTCCGGCTGGACCACCTGCGCGCTCGGCTCGAGCTGCTTGTCCTTGCGGGCCAGGTTGACCCAGAACAGCACGCCGCGGAACTCGGTGTCGGCTTGGCCCCCCTCGAGCTCATCTGCCCCCAGCGCTTCGGCGTGCCATGCCCCTCGCCCCGTCCTGAGCGCCAGGAGCGCGCCCTCGGAGAGTCGCGCCCGTTCCATGGCGCCGCCCGGGCCGGTGCTGTGGCCCGTGCTGACCGACCCCTCGAGGATGTACCACAGGTTGTCGAACCCTCGGTGCGGATGCTTGGTGTCGACGTTCGCGACATCCGACAGTCGGACGCGACCTTCGTGGACAAGGATGAACGGGTCGACCTGGTCGTAGGGGGCACCGCGGGAAGGCAGCGCCTCCAGGATCGGGATCCCCATGACCCGGATCCGCGCCGCGTCCTCCACAAGGATCGCGTCTCGCGCCGTTTCCTCAACTTGCTGTTGCATCGTCCCCGTCTCCTCTTCCGGTTGCCGAGCAACCTCTGTCACTGTGACACAAGGCGGAGGCAGCCCTCCGTATTCCCGGTACACTGCCGTCATGGCGACCGCAGACCGCCCCAGCGACCCCCCACGACCCGCCAGGCCGCTGCGCCGCGACGCCCAGCGCAACCGCGACGCCATCCTCGCCGCCGCCAACACCCGCGTCCTGCAGGCCGGCCGCGCCGCCGGCGCCCCCGACGCCGTGTCCAGCCGTCCAGCTCCGCCGTGTCCGGCCGTTTGTGTCCGCAGTGTCCGGGCAGACAGCCCCGGTGGGCCGACGTCCCGGCCCTGCTCGACCTGCTGGCCGAGGACGCCCGGTTCACGACGCCGCCTCTGCCCGCGTGGTTCGAGGGTCCCGAGGACGTCGGCCGGTTCCTGGCTCAGCGGGTGTTCGCCACGCCGTGGCGGCTGGTGCCGATCGCGGCGAACGGGCAGCCGACGTTCGCGTGCACCAGTAGGACGGGGAGCGGTTCCGGCTGGGCGCGGTCAACGTGCTGAGCCTGCGGGACGGCCAGATCTCCTGGATCGCCGGTTTCGTCGACCCCCAGGTGCACCGCCACTTCCGTCTCCCTGGAATTTTCTCCGCCGGACCGATGAATCAGGCGTCGACGGTGTCTCTCACCCGATGACAGCTCGAACACCAACCTTGAGAGGTGCACCATGCGCAAGCTCATCGTCTGCAACATCATGTCGCTTGACGGCTACTTCGAGGGCCCAGGCGGGAACGTCATGGCCCTGCCGATGGACGGGTTCTTCGACGAGCACAACCTCGAGCGGCTACGGGCCGCTGACACGCTGCTGCTCGGCGCCACGACGTACACAGGGCTAAAAGGGTACTGGCCGGCGGTGGCCGCCAACCCCGAGGTGTCCCCGGCGGTGGCCGCCAACCCCGACGTGGCCGACATCCACCGAGAGACCGGCCTGCGCAACAACGAGATCCAAAAGGTCGTGGTGTCCGACTCACTCACCGCGGACGACACCGCGCCGTGGACCGAAACCACGACCATCGTGCGAAGGGCGGACGCGCGACAGGCGGTTGCCGAGCTAAAGGACCAGCCGGGCAAGGACATCCTGATGTTCGGGAGCCGGACACTCTGGAACGACCTGCTGGTCGCCGGGCTCGTCGACGAGCTGCACCTGATGGTCGGCGCCACCGTGCTCGGCGGGGGTACGCCGACCTTCGGCGGCGGGCCGGTCCCGCCGCTGCGGCTGGTGAACACCCGGCGCCGGGATGGCTCGGACAACCTGCTGCTGCGCTACGAGGTGGTCAGCCGCGACGAATGACTCGTGCCGGCCAGGATCGAGTTCATGGCGCTGCGGGTGTGGCCGAACGTACAGATCGTCGCGACTGCATCGAGCCCACGGTCGCGGTCATCTGCCAGACCCATGACGAGATGGAGCGCCGCTACGCGCGGTGGAGTCCGGTCAAGCGATGGAGGACGACGGCCTAGGAGCCTGCTGGTTAGGCGCGATTCGATCGATTGGCTCTACCGCGAGTTTTGGCCCTCGCCTCCCTACCACGTGAACCGATAACCGGCGTTGCCGGAAGTACCCACCTTGAGCTGGGCAGAACGTCGGTGGCAGATGAGGTTGATCGCGCATGGATCTGCTGGCCGCCGGAATGATCTCCTCGGTGCTGACCTGACCGAGGCGGCCGGCATGAGCAAGCCTCGCGTCAGGGTGGGCAGTCAGGGGAGCCCCACCAGGATGCTGGGCGCTCCCACCAGACGCCCAGCCCGACGCGACCTGCATGACCGGCGGTGATGGTGACAAGCAGGTGAGCGGTATGGCAGCAGGGGTTGGAACCCAGCAGGCGGCCGGGAGACGCCCCCCTTTGTGGGCGGCGGCGGCCGCTGTGGCGCTGGTCGTCGCGATGCCGGTAGCGACGTGGTGGCTGGTCGGCGATCAGACCGACCCAGACTTCAAGCGGCGCCTGCAGGCAGACGGGGACCCAGCCATCCGAGCGGGCCTGGACCCGGACTACATGTTCCGGCCCTTCGACATCGCGCCCGCAACGGAACGGGCGGTCGGGGTCGTCGCCGTCGTGCTGGTGGTGGCCGCGGTCATCGTGCTGACCCTTGCCTCGCTGACCGGCCGCTTGCACGTGGGCTGGTGGGGGGTGCTGGGGGTGCTGAGCCTGGTAGGGGCGGGGTGCGGCTCTGGGTGGCGGGTCATGACCGCCGCCGTCAGCGGCGCCAACATCGGCGGCGGGATCGTGCTCATGCTCGGCGGCCCGATCGGTCTCGGCCTGGTCGGGGTGGCGCTGTGGGGGGCACGGTGGCGCATCGCGCCGCGCCAAGCTCCAACCACAGGCGGCGGATCGTCCTCCGCGACCGAAGGCCGGTCACCAAGCGAATGAGCCGCGGCAGGCCCTGGACACGCTCTGGCATTGCGTCAGGTCCGGAAGGGTCCGCGCTGGGTGGCTGTGACCAGGCAGACTGCCGTGCATGAGCCCCAGGTCCACCCAGCCGATGACCAGCTGGACGCGGCGAGGTGGTGTCGTCACCTGGTCCCCCAGGGGTCGGTGTACGCCTTGCTTGCCGACCACCGTCACCAGCTGTTCCCGCCGGAGCTGTTCGCCGATCGTGCCCGCCAGGGTGGCGGGCACCCCTCGGTGCCCGCCGAGGTGGTCGCCACGGTGCTGGTGCTGCAGGCCCTGGAAGGCCTGTCGGACCGCGAGGCCATCGGCGCGTTGCGGCGCGATCTCGCCTGGAAGGTCGCCTGCGGGTTGCGGCTGGACGACGAGGGGTTGCATCCCACGGTGCTGGTGTCCTGGCGCAACCGCCTGCGGGCCTGGCCCAGGCCACGGCGGATCTTTGACGCAGTCGGCCAAGTGGTGGAGGCGACCGGTGTGCTGCGAGGGCGACGCCGACGGCTGCTGGACGCCACCATCCTGGCCGATGCGGTCGCGACCCAGGACACCGTGACCCAGCTGGTCGCGGTGATCCGCCGGGTCCGCCGCCTGGTGCCACAGGCACGCGGGGTCGAGCTGGTCGCCCCTGACGATGCCCGCCCAGGCAAGCCCGACTGTGCCTGGGATGATCCGCAGGCCACCCAGGCGCTGCTGTCGGGGCTGGTCAACGACGCGCTGGCCACACTCGACGCGGTCGCCGACCTGGAGCACGACCCCGAGCAGGCCGAGGCGGTCGCGCTGCTGGCGCTGGTGGCAGGCCAAGACGTCGAGCCAGGCGAGCGGCCAGGGACCTGGCGGATCGCCCGGCGGGTCGCCCCCGATCGGGTGCTCTCCACCGTCGACCCCCAAGCCCGCCATCCCCGCAAGACCAGCGCCCACAAGCGCGACGGCTCCAAGGCCCACCTTGCCGCCGAGCCTGCCTCTGGGCTGGTGACCGCGTGCGCGCTGACCGCCGCCACCGCCCTGACGGGCCCACCGGGGTCGAGCTGCTCGCCGAGAGAAGCCCGGCTTGGAGGTGCTGGGCGACACCGGCTACGGGTCCGGGCAGACCCGCGCGACCCTTCGGGCTGCCGGCCATATCCAGTACTGCACCCCACCCAAAGCACCCGAGCGAAAGGAAGCGCGCCCATGAACGCCATACGCAGAACCGTCGTCTGCACAGCGCCTGTGAGGGCTACCCGGAGGAGTGCTCGACGGCACCGCGGCGCCAGCTGATGCTTCCCCGCCAAGTCACGCGTTGCGACCGCACCCCGCTCACCTGTTGGTCACGAGGTACGCCAGCTCACCGCCGTACCCGCGATGGTTCATGCGTGAGCTGCCGCCGCAACGCCCGAAACGGCCCGCGCGACGGGCCGTTTCGGGCGTTGGACGCGTGGAGGTTTACGCGCTGACAGCCTTCACCTTGGGTGGGACAGCGGGTTCGGCGCGGTGCCGGTGGAGCGTGCGGACGGCCAGGACGGCCCTGCAGACACCCCAGGCCGCTGCGACGATCCCGCTACCGACCAGCACCACGGCGAAGTCGGGGATCGTGAGCAGCAGGACCGACAGGGACCCCCCCAGGAACAACGGCAGGCCGACCAGGCACACCAGCGCCCAGGCAAGGCCCACCACCAGCGGCACGACGATCCGTCCCGTCACCCTGACCAGGCCGCGGGGGCGGCGCGCCGGCTGGGCGCGCCAGCGCCGCAGCAGCACGATCGAGCGGGCGATCCCGAGCACCTGCAGCACCCCCGCCCCCAGCAGGACGAGGAACAGGACCTGGTTGGCGTTGGTGACGGGTGGGGTGGTGAGCTGGCGGCCGACCAGCAGGCCCAGCACCCCGCGGGCGATCGCGGTCTCGCGGTCCGGCGACAGCGCGTTGTGGCCGTTGGTCAGCAGCACCACGCCCCAGTGGTCCTGTGGGGCGAGCATGATGTCGGCGTGGAAGTTGGGGGCGTTGCCTGGATGCCACAGCATCGATACGCCGTTGGCCTGTTCGACGTACCAGCCCATGGCGTAGGCGACGTCGCGGTCGGCGCCGCTGAGCTTGACGGCGGGCCGGTGCAGCTGGGCGACCCCGGCCGGCGACAGCACCCGCGCGGTCTGGTAGCGGCCGGCGTTGAGGTGGGCGAGCAGGTAGTGGCTCATCGCCTCGGCGCTGGCGCTGATGTAGCCGGCGGGCACCCCGGCGCGGTTGTAGGGCTGCTGGAAGGCGACCGGATGGCCGAACCAGTAGCGGTGCCCGGTGGCCAGGCCATGCCGGCGGGCGTCCACCGGTGACAGGTAGGAGTTGGTCATGCCCAGCGGCGCGAGCACGTGCTGGCCTATGTAGTCCTCGTAGGACTGCCCGGCGACGGTCTGGATGATCAGCCCGAGGGTGACGTAGTTCATGTTGCTGTACCCAAAGCCCTGGCCGGGCGGGTGGGTGGGCTGCACCGTGGCGAGTGCGCGCACAGCGTTGTCCAAGGCGGCGTCGCTGCTGTCGGCCTTGGTGAGGGAGTCGGACGGGTCGGCCAGCCCGCTGGTCTGGGTCAGCAGGTGCCGGACGGTGATGCGCGCGGAGGCGGCGGGGTCGGCCAGCCGGAACCAGGGCAGGTAGCGCTGCACCGGGGCGTCCAGGTCGACCTTGCCGGCCTCGACCAGCTGCATGACCGCCAGGGCGGTGAACGACTTGGTCGTGGAGGCGAGCAGGAAGGGGGTCTGGGGGGTGACCGGCCGCCCGGACGGGTCGGCGTGGCCGAAGCCGCGCAAGTGCACGACCTGGTCGCCGTGCACGATGCCAAGCGCCAGGCCGGGCAGACGCGTGGCGCGCCGCTGTGCCTGGACGTAGCGGTCGATGGCGGCAAGATCTGGTGTGCTTGTGCCCGGTGTGCTGGCCGCGGCTGCCGTCGGCGGGCGCATCCCGCCAAACGCGAGCAACGCCAGCATGGCAGCCAGCGCCACCACGGTGGCCCGTTGCGCTGCGCCAGCCGGCAACGATCGGATCCAGGTACTGGTCCTTGGGATGCTGGCGTTCATGGAGGTCTCCTTTGCCGTGGCCAACTCGTCGATGGCGTCGGTGGTCGCGATCGGGCTCGTGGGTGAGGATTGACGATGGTCTGGTCCTGCTGCCGCACCGCTCGACCGACTCAGCCTCAGCAGGGCGCTGCGCGACGGTGCGAGTGCGCTCCCTTTGTGGCCTGCTGGCCGAGCGGGCTAGCCACGCTCGACGATACGGACCGGGGCCGGGTTCGTCGTCGGCCGGCGGGTGACAGTTTGTGTCGGCCGGCGGGCTGAAGTTCGCGTCGCCCCAGGGAGTAGGGCCTCGCCCCCCGGGGAGTAGACAAGCCCGCCTTCACCCTGGGATGACGGATCTAGGCGAGCGCGTCGGCGGGCCGAGCCCGACTACCAGAGCCCGTCTCCTGGACAGTCATCGCCAGCCGATAGCGTGGGTGCCTTCGCCTTCGTGAACGACCATGTCGGCGAGGGCGGGGCGCAGTTCGTCAACTGGGCGCTCGCCGAAGGACCCTTCGGCCTGGACCCCGAGGAGGGTTTCTGACGCCGCCCTGATTCATCCCACCAGGCAGGATGTGCCCTCTCGGCGCGCTGGCAGGCTCTGGTCCGGGAGCGGGGAGACCCTGGCCGTCGCCCAGGGCTCCCGAGCACCCGGGGACTGGCAGCAAGATGCGGCGCGTCCCTTGAGCAACACCCTTGTAAGAATCCTGCTGGGGGTGCCGGTGCGCTGCAGCCCGATCCGCCGCACGCCAAGGCCGGCCAGGGCGCGGTCGTTGGCGGCGACCCCGAAGCCGCGGTCGGCGACCACGGTGGCGGGTGGCCGGCCCCGGATGGCGGCGACGCGGCGCACCGCCGGGAGCAGTTGGAGGGCGTCGGGCGGGTTGCCCCTGGCCAGCAGGTGGTCGGCGACAAACCCGCGCTGCGGGACTGCGGCCGCTAGGGCTTGAGTGTGCGCGCCGACCACCAGAGCATGCCGGGGTTGACTCGTTCGGGGTAGATGGCGAGCATCTGGTCGTACAGCGCTCGCGCGGTCTCCGTCGTCTCCACGATCCGGTCGAAGTCGCGGACGTACTGGCGGGTCTCCTCGATGATCTCGGGGCCGTCGTGGCGGCCGGCGCGCTGATGCCCGGCGATCACGGCCCGAGGGCCCAGGGACTGGATGGTGTCGAGGGCGGCGAGCCACGCGCGCCGGCCCTGCGGGCTGGACTCACGAAGGTACTGGTGGACGTCGTTGTAGACGGCGTCGCCGGCGACCACCAGGCCGATCTCCGGGACGTGCAGGCAGGTCGTCTCGTCGGTGTCGGTGTGCCCGAGCTCAACCGCGACCAGGTCGTGGCCCTCCAGGTCGATGGTGTGATCCGGCAGCGGATCGGCGAGGACGAGGTCGTCTGGGATCTTGCCGGGCAAGAGCCCGTTCCAGAAGGCGAGAAGGTCCGGCGTGGAGCCTTGCCGCATCGCCTCGATCACCGCGGGCACGGCGAGCGCTCGTGCCTGGGGGAAGCGGTCCAGGATCATGCGCAGGCCGAACCAGTGATCGCCGTGGCCGTGGGTGATGTAGACCGCTGTCAGGTTCTTGCCGTGGGCGGCGACCCAGTCGGCGAGGTCGCGTGCCTGGCCGACGGTCAGGAGCGGGTCGACGAGGACGGCGTCCTCCTGGCCGGAGATGAGCGTCGCCGCTATCGGTTGCCACAGGAACTGCTGTGCGCCGGGAGGCGGGTCGTCGCTGGCGGTTGGCTCGAGTGCCGTCACGTACACATCCCAGGTGAGCGGGGCAGGTTGGGTTGTCATCGGAGCTCCTTTCATGTCAGCCCGGGAACTTCAGGCCCTCGCGGCCGAAATCGTCCGCGTGCTGGAGGAGGAAGGCGCGGAAGTCGGTCAGCCAGGTGTCCACACACGACCCATGGCCCCTCCTTCACTTTCGGCTCCAGCCGCGCCACCTGAAGTCGGCGTCCATCGCGATGTCATGTCCGGAGGCAGCGCTCGTATCCACCAGGGCACAGTGCGAGTGGCCAGCATCTGGTGGGCGGTGCGCAGCTGCTCGCGCGCGTCAGCGCGGCGGCGCTCGCGGCGCAGCCACTCGCAGTAGAGCAGATGGGTGCGGGCGACCTCCGCGCCGAGGCGGGTACGGCCCAGGCGCGCGACCGACTCGGGGTAGAGGCGCTCGGCGACGTCGCCCTCGCTCAGCAGGGCGCGGACGCGGGCTTGGATCCCCAGGGCCCACTTGCTGGGCACAACATGCGTGCGCTCGGACAGCCACTGGAGTGCAGCCCTGGTCGACGCATCCGGCGCACGGAAGTAGTCGAACAGGACACCCACCGGCACTCCCGACTCATCACAACCACGTCATTTGAGTAGGCACGGCAATGGACAATTGTGGGCAGCCAAGTCGTCTGCCGGGCGGGCGCGGACGGCCATCGTGAGGGTCGTCCCGTGCCGCGTCGCCAGCACGGGAGGATCGCTCTGTAATGGTCGTCGCCCAGGCTGACGATCACCGAGCGCCTCGCCGACGGGCGGAAGGCTTGACAGAATCGTGCTCCAGGATCTCCGTACCGGCGCCCAGATGGGGGCAGTGGACGGACGTTGGGTTCGGCGGGGTGGTCTGCTGGTGGTGCGGTCGCGGATTCCATCCGGGATGCCCAAGGAAGGCATACTGCCGCCGCTGGCCTTCCAGGGCCGATGGCGGCGCTATCAGGAGCTTACGCTGGAGGCGTTCGAACGTGATCGGCGGGCGGGCAGGCGCTCCACCCACGTGCTTGCCCCGCCGGGCTCCGGCAAGACCATGCTGGGGATGGAAATCGTCCGCCGCC